>JAHBAS020000039.1 GCA_018499965.2 Candidatus Uhrbacteria bacterium | reverse complement strand
AGATGTGTATAAGAGACAGCTTCTACGCGACCAAAGACCTCGTGCGATACATGGAGGCTATTGCGATCGTGACGAAAACGCATCCAAATATTCGCGTTCTCATTCTGGGAGATGGGCAGCTTCGAAAAGAAATCGAAGAAAAACGAGCTGAGCTTCAGCTAGAAGGCGTCGTATCACTTCCGGGATCGTATAAAGACGCGTCAAAACTTTTAAAAGGCGCAGATCTTTTCGTGCTCTCGTCCGCCAAAGAAGGCATGCCTTGGACCGTGCTGGAAGCAATGGCCGCAGGCCTGCCATGCGTAGCAACAGACGTCGGAGCCTGCAAATGGATGCTCTCAGAAAGCGGATGGATTGTTCCGCCAAAACAGCCTGAAGCCCTCGCAAAAGCCATAAACTCCGCACTCGATCATCCAGACTGGATGGCCGAAGCCGGCACCCGAGCCCGCGCAGAAGTCAACATCCGATTCCGCGAAGAACAGATGTGGGACGATACGTTTAAGGTGCTGATTCGATAGCATTCCTTTCGGTAAAAACAAAAACTCACCGCAACGTATTCGTATTGCGGTGAGTTCTTTAAATACGAACGACTCACCCTACTTCCTCGGGCCTTTCGTCGCCCCAGGAACGGACGCAGAAGCTACGACGACTACAGGCTCAGCATTCGCAGATGATGTTGCAGCTGAAGCATCCGTCGTTGATGTCGGCGCTGTCGGAACCGGCTCCGTCGACGTCGACTTTGGAGCGAGCGCGATCGATTCGTCGATCGTTTGGACGCGTCCTTCGCTCAATGCCGCTAATTGCGCTTCAAGCGTAGAATCGACTTGAAGTAAGGCGTTCAAAATCTTATTTCGCTCCTCCATCATCCCCGTAGCCTCCATAGCACGTGCGATTTCAAGATATAAAGCGACGGATCCACCGGAAACTTCCGGCGATTGCATACGCTCCATGATCCACTTCAAGGCATCCGTATCCTTTTGGATCTGCGCGGCACGAGCGACCTGAGCCAAGGCCTGAACGCTCGTGATGGCATACGGAACTTTTGCTTTAACGGATTGTAAAACCGCCTTCGTACCCTCGTCTTCCTGTTTCAAATCCATCCACGTGATCAATCCGTAATACCACCAGCTTTCACCGACATTCGGGTTGTCATCGACCGCCTTCTTCAATTCATCACGCGCTTTTTCGATTTGACCGACCTGCGCATAGAGCCGCGCAAGACCGTAGTGCAATTGCTGACGTTTCGGCGAAGTCTTTAAGGCGCGCACATACAATTCCTCGGACTTTGCCGCAGCTGCGGACATTTGGTCCTGCGGCAATAACGGGAAAATCACCTGCATGAAACGCGCATACACGAAAATCGAGTTCGTGTCTTTCGGATGCTTCGCAAGATAATCCTCATTCAATTGGATGGCGAAATCCACTTTTTCACGCCAATTCGGATCCTTCGAAAGTTGGCCGCCTTCGATGAGCGAAATGAGATCGCGCGTCATCAAAAACGACGTTTCTCCATTATAGAGATTTGAAATCTCATTCGCCTGTTTCATGAGCTTGAATCCGGCATCGACCTGGCCGCTACTGAGGTCGTTATTCGCCTGAATAGCCATTCGCGAAGCGCGGAATGGCTGAACCGAATACTGCCATACAATGAACAGCATCACGACTTGCAAGACCACGAATCCCGTCCACGGAGCAGCATGCGATGAAGATGGGGCACTCGAAGAAACTGCTGCAGCAGCATCATCATCTTTCGCGCCAACGAACGCCGGACGCGTTGCTGCGATCACGAGCGCAAACAAGAGATAGCTCATGGAGAATGCTGCCGGATGATCGAACACGAAAAGGTTTTGCAAAAAATATCCAATCGGAAGCGCCGTGAGAACCGCCGCAATTGGAAGATCGATCCAACCCTTCTTTCGAGCTCGCCACACCAACACGAGAATAGAAACGAAGACGGCCAGATACGTGATCAATCCAAAAATTCCCGTCATCGCCAATGTGTCCATGATGGTATTATGCGATCGATCGAACCATGTTTCGTAATACGTGTACTCGAGCGAAACAGGATTGTATTTCAAGTTGAATAGGATGTGGAACGCGTCGAATCCCCAACCTGTAAGCGGACGCTCTAAGAATCCCTTCCACGCGATATCCCATGCGATGAGACGGGTCGCCGTGGAAGCCTGCAAGTTCGTTAAACGCGAAAGGATCGGATTCGTAGCGATCAACGGAGCCGTTCGGAAGATATAGGCAAGCACATAAAGGGCAAAAACCCCGGCAGCGCCGCCAAGAATCGTCCAACGGGCTTTTTTGGATGGGGTGAAAAATCCGTAATACAACGCGAAGAAACCGATGACCGCTCCAAGCCCGAAAAGCGCACCGCGGGATTGCGTAAGGAAGAAGGCGATGACATCAATAACGGCCAAACCGAGATACCACCATCGCGCCGTCTTGCTGTTCGTCTTCAAAAACAACAACGCAAGGAACGCGAGATTAAACATCTCATACACGCCCATGTAAATCGGATTATCAAGCAATCCACCAACACGATCGCTCGCCTTAAAAACCAAAAGCGTCGGATTGATCCGCTGCATGATCGCCACAAGTGCCATGATCGCGGAAATCACCACCTCATAGTTCAAAAGCCATTTCCAATCCTTCCACTGTTTTAACATGCCGACCGCCATCGTGAGCCACATGAAGAAATGCAAAAGCGTAAACAATCCGTTCATGCGTTCTTGGTTACCCCACCATGAACGGTGGATATCCTCCGAAAAGAGTACGGAAAGTCCAATCGCGCAAAAATACGCGATGATCGCCGTATACAGAACGGATTTCGGTGGACGATATTTCTGGTCCATCCATGCCAAGGCAAGGTAAGCCGGGAACGTGACACCGATTAAAATCTGAA
This sequence comes from Candidatus Uhrbacteria bacterium, assembly GCA_018499965.2. Lineage (GTDB taxonomy): Bacteria > Patescibacteriota > Patescibacteriia > 2-12-FULL-60-25 > 2-12-FULL-60-25 > 2-12-FULL-60-25. The sequence continues at coordinate 181 of JAHBAS020000039.1, read as the reverse complement.
AACAGACAAGCTTCGAGAAAACGAACGGGAAAATAACGACCGGAATAAAGACCAACGGCATGAGCAACCCCCCATACACCCCAACATACGTGATTGCACGAAAGAAATTCAAAGCGCTTTGTCTAGACATATCGAACATGAGGATAGCGTAGGAGGGTAAAGATGGGTAGAGGGGAGGGGG
>JAHBAS020000033.1 GCA_018499965.2 Candidatus Uhrbacteria bacterium | reverse complement strand
AGATGTGTATAAGAGACAGGATGGAAGAAAGTGATTGGGAAGTTTTATGATTACTGCTCATCCGGTCTTCCTGCTATACTGTTCCCGTATGAATCGTTTGAAAAAAATGATCGCCGCATTCGCGCTCGTCGCGTTGTTGGGGCAGGGGTGTACGAAGGGGGTGAGTTCCGAAGCGAAAGCGCTTTCACAGAAGAAGAGTCTCACGATTTGGTCTGTGATCGATGATGATATCCCATATCAGTCCATGCTCACGGACCTTCGTCGAAAATATCCCTACGCCACGATTTCTTTTAAACGTTTTCGATTGGAGGAGTATGAAACGCAGCTCTTGAATGCGTTCGCGGAAGACCGTGGACCGGATATTTTCATGGTCCATAACACGTGGATCGGAAAGTATCTCCCAAAGATCCAGCCGCAACCTCCTCGTGTGAAGGTGGCGGAGCAGGTGGTGACGGGAACGGTTAAAAAGGAAGCGACGTTGGCGGTTCAGGAATCCGCCACGATTACGGTGAACGGATTAAAGAAGGAATTCGTGGATGCGGTTCCTGGAGATGTGATTCGAAAGATCGATGTATCGACAGATCCCTTGAAGCAGGATTTTCAGGAGCGGATCATGGCGCTTCCGATAAGCGTGGATACGCTTGCGCTTTACTATAATAAAGATCTTTTAAATTCTGCTGGAATTTCAAATCCTCCGCAGACATGGGGTCAGTTCCAGGAACAGGTGAAAAAGCTTGCCCTTATCGATGCCCAGGGAAAGGTATTGCGTGCTGGGGCTGGGTTTGGCACGGGTGCGAATGTGGAGCGGTCGCCGGACATCGTTTCGCTCCTTATGATGCAGAATCGTTCGGTCATGGCGGATGATGCGGGGTATCCGCAGTTCAGCCGTATTCCGGAAGAATTACACAATCAGGTCGAGTCCCCTCCGTCTTTTGACGCATTGCGTTTTTACACGGATTTCGCGAACCCGGAAAAGGACGTATATACCTGGAACCTTGACCAGCCAAATTCGCTGGAAGCGTTTACACAAGGAACGTCTGCTTTCTTCCTGGGATATAGCTACCATCTCCCAACGATTCGCGCTCAAGCGCCAAAGTTGAATATCGGGATTACCCAGGTCCCGCAGATCGAAAATACGCCTCAGGTAAACTACGCGAATTATTGGGCGTGGACCGTATCGAAGAAATCGAAGTCCGTGGATTTGGCCTGGAAGGTCGTGAATATCATGACGAGCGCCGAGCAAGCGGATAAGTACCTGACCTCCGCAAAGCGTCCACCGGCACGTCGATCGTTGATCGATGCCCGTTTGGATGATGCGGATGTGGGGGTATTCACCTCGCAGGTTTTGACTGCAAAGAGCTGGTATCACGGTGTGGATCCGGATACGATGGAGCAAGCGATGATGGATATGATCGACGTCGTCGTGAAAGGGGAGTTGGAGATTTCAAAAGCCGTTAACGACGCGGTTGGAAAGATCGGACAAACGATCAATCGACCGACTACGCAGTAATTGCATGACCGACGTGTACAAAAGGCATCCCGAAGTCTATTGGGATGCCTTTTGTGTTTTTTATCGTCATGAATTGGATTTCTTAATGATTCATCATCGTGATCTTTGAAGATCGCTGTTTGAAATTTTCGATTCAGGCCTACAGACTCGGCCTCGATCGTGATATGATACTGGCGTATGTTTTTACGGAGGGCGGGCATGATGCTCGTTGGAATGATCGCATGCAGCATCGGGGCATTTGCGATCGTACATAGTGCGCAGGCTTTTTCCGCCTGTCAGTGCGCCTGCTTGGGCACGTCGAATATTCAAACCTTCCTCCGACGCGCTCCGACGGCTGGTGAGACATGTGCGAGCGTATGCTCGGCTCCGAGTGAGAATGTGTGTACGAACGGATCGACGCTCGTGAATTCCTATTCACGAGCGACAACAAACGGAGACCGTTGTGCATGCGAGTGTGGATCACAGGAGCGAACATATCTTTATCGAAAGCTTCCGACCGGTGCCGCGAGTTGCACGAATAGCTGCGAGGCTACTTGTCGAGCGGATGGTCTTCAGGTCGACTCGACGCAGAATCAAACCACGAATATCCGTCAAATCGATTGTTTAACGGATGCGGATTGCACGGTCGGAGATTTTAAATATTTCAAAGGCATTGCTTGCGTACCTCAGGCGACGACGGATACGACAAATTTTCCAAGCGGGATGCGTCCGACGTGCGTGATTCCAACGACCCAGGAGAATGCGAATATCGAATGTCAGCGTTTTGGCGGGGATGCAAAGGGTGGTAATTCCACCTGTACGTTCGTTGGCAGCGGGGATCGTCCGCAGGCGTTTAACATTACGCGTCCGTATATCACGACCAACGGTTCGTACGCCGTGCGTTCGTATACTGGTCAATACACGACGCCTCAAGCCCTATGGACTCGTTTGGATGCGGATGGCGCCGCCCCGGCCGGTGCCCAGGCAGGAGTGTGCTACCGGTTCGGGATCAATGGGAGTGAGGGGCGAGGGGGGATTTTGCAAAATCAGGGCGATGTCACGAGCGTAAGTCTTTCGGAAGTCGCGAATGGCACGAATACGCAGAATCGATATGTCTGCTTGGTGCCAAAGCAAAGCCTGTGCGGTTCCGTTGATCCGCCGGGTGAGTCTGGGACGCGACCGTATAATAAGCGACGTTCAGAGTATTCCTGTATTGCCGAATCCACGGTTCTTACAAATGCCGCAGACGTGTGTTTTCCAACGAATTGGACTGGAACGGATACGGCGGGCGTGGCGATTACGGCTGCGGATTTGTGTACGGGTCGGGGAACGCGTTGTTGTACCAAACCGACATGTGATAACGATGCGGATTGCGGAGCGTTCAAGCGATGTACGAACGGTCGTTGCGTGGTGAATCCGGTTTGTGACACGACGAACGTGAATCGTCGTTGCCGTTCTGCGTCTACGGCGGAGCAGGGGAATCAGGATATCTGTACGGTTTCCACCTCTCAATTCGCTTTCACGTCGGATCCATTGCTTATTACGGATACGCTAGATAGTCGTGAATCAAACGGCGCTTGCCCAATTCCTGGGCAGTCGTGTTGCGAATCGGTGAATGCTACGGCGCTTGGAAATTGCGCGGCAGACAAGATGAATGATCAGTACCTTGCGGGGTCATGGATGAATTTTTCTTGCGTGAGCATTGATGAAATTCCTGGTGGCATTCCTCAGGATGTGAGTCAGAACGGTCCGTGTTTGTTGCAGGATGTCCTTTCAACGGTTGCAAGTCCGAACGGATCACCGAGTACGAAAAAACGTTGCGGTGGAACGAAGCCGTATTGTTGTAATGTCCAGGCATTGAATCTCACGCGTCTCGTGAGCGGTCGTCAGGCAGGTGGGGCCGCTTGCGGCACGAAGTCCTTTAACTGTCTTGCGACATCCGTTGTTGCACCGCAGACCGAAGAAGAATTGGCGCTCATGGGATATGCGAATCGGGATGCGTACTATGCCGCGATCGCCGCATCACCGTATTGTGAGATGACGCCATTATTTAGCGGTGGATATTCGTCTACGGAACAGTGCGTGAATGGTTTCGTCTGTTGTTCGGCAAATGCATTCGTAAATGTTTCCCGTTGTCCGGCTGGAACGGATGCGGAATGTCCAAGTGGACAACGTTGTGATGCACAGGTTCGCGTATGCGTGGCCGGTGCGGTTATCGAGCAACGTCTCGCGTCTCAGAGTTGCGCAGAGCGCGCACAAGCGGGCGGGGATACGAGTGTTGAATTTATCGCTGCTTCCAGTGGGGCGGGATTGAAGGATTTTACGTGTCAGGTTCCTAGCAGCGGAAACCCGACAGTCGGCACGCGCTGTTTACAACGGGGTTGCGAATCCGAGGGAGAGAATTACCGCTGTTGCGCGCCGGGAACCGGAGCTTCTCCTGTTGCCGGTTCTACGGCAGTGAAAACGCAAACGACTGCCGCGTCTGCCCCATGGTCGCTCAAGCTTCCTCCGTGCATTCAAAACGGGCAGTGCACGTTGGATGATTTGATCTGGACGGGTGCACAGTTCGCGAATTTCCTCTTTGCGATTTGCGGAACGGTATTCTTAGCGATCGTGGTATGGGGTGGTGTCAAATTCTTAAAAGCTGGATCACAGGATGCAACCAAGGATGCATTAGGCATGATCAAGAATGCCGTGTACGGACTCGTATTCATGTTCGCTGGATTCATCATCATTAACTTTTTGCAAACGCTCTTTATCGGATCTGCGTCTGGATCAAAAACCATGGCAACGTGTGAAGCTCTGTCTACGCCGGGTAAGAATATGGCGTGCCAATTCCTGAACGCTTCCGCGGATGACGCGAGTGCGATCAATGAAGAAATCAGCCAGAAGCAGTGCGTGACGGGGAAATGTCCTGGTCCGAAGAATTACGTATGTTGTCCGCAATAAGTATGAAAGCCACTCGTTTCCAACGATGGAGTCTCGTGTTCTGTAGCGTCCTTATCGGTGCTTTGGGTATTGGTATTCAGGCACATGCGCAGGCATGCGTGAATCTTCCCAAGGTTCAGAGTACGTGCCGCACGTCTCCGCAGGTCGGTGAAATCGCAACGACCGGAGAAGGCCCGGAGTACGGTATTTTTTGGGGGTTGTTGAACTCAAGGAACTGCTCTCCCTCGTACTGTTTCGTAAAACAGGGCGACACGCTTTGCGCCGCTCTTGCGCAAAAGGCGGGAAAGACCGAGGCCTATTCCTGCGCATCCACTTGCATGGGCGGAGAACTTGATCCCACGGAAGAGCCGCCGGGGAGCGCTTGTCCTTCTGGAAAAGTTTGTTGTTCGGCATCCGGAGCCAAGGCCGCTGGTGCAACGGATGCGGCATCTACAGCTCCAAAAGGCCCTACGGCGATCGCGCTTCCTGACCCGCTCAGCGGAGCGAACCTTCCTCAGATTGTCGGAAACATGATTCGTACCATCATGGGAATTTGCGGATCCATCGCTCTTCTCATGTTTATGTTCGGCGGCATTCAGTACATCCAATCCGGCGGGGATTCGAAAAAAGCGGCAGCGGCATTTGCCTATATTAAAAATGCCTCGCTTGGATTGATTTTGATTTTTGGTGCCTATGCGATCTCGTCCATTATCTTTGATGCGCTTCTCACGAAATAGTGCTATGAAAAAAACGCTTCTCATCACATGCGGCTTGGCAATGTCTTTCATCATCGGATGGTCGGCATTGGCGCAGACGCCGACGAATTGCGTGACCGCGCATAAGGGGACGTGCGTTTCGAGTGCGAGTTGCGATCAAGGCGTGACAAATGGCACGAAAAAAATCCAAACGAATACCGATTGCGAATCCACGGCGGGAAATGTGTGTTGCGTGCCAGTTTCCGCGACCGCACCAAAGCAAGCTACTACGGTCACGACGGTAGGATACGGTTTAAAGAACCCGTTGGGGAACCGTTCCATCCAGCAAATTGTTGGCGATATCATTTCATGGCTTGGCGGATT
>JAHBAS020000024.1 GCA_018499965.2 Candidatus Uhrbacteria bacterium | reverse complement strand
TTTACGCTCATTGAGCTTCTCGTCGTGATCGCCATTATCGGTTTACTATCAACGATTAGTATCGTGGTTTTGAACGGCGCTCGGATGAAATCACGTGATGCCAAGCGCGTGAGCGATATCCAGGTGATCCGGGCAGGATTGGAGCAGCATTGGATCGAGCGCGCGGCGTATCCGCTTAGCGCATCGCCGGAGAATTTGGGCACGGGATCGTATCAGGTATTAACATCGAATGGATTCCAGGCTACGCCAACAGGATCGGTGTATCTCGCGCGCGTTCCGGTGGGCGCTCGAAGCGGAGAATACTATACCTATGAGTGTGATACGGCGACGATCGGTTATAGCATCCAATTCACGACGGAAAGTATCACGTCGTACGGGCCTGCTGGAACGTATTATGCGCATTCGGATAGTGTGGATACGAGCGCGACTCAAAAATAACCACGATACATCAACATGTTGCTTCTCCTTGCCGCTTTCGCGCTCATCCTTGGTTCCGCCCTCGGATCTTTTGCCAATGTCGTCGTGATTCGCCTAAAGGAGAAAGAATCGTTATGGGGGCGCTCACATTGTGTCCATTGCCATCGGAATTTGTGTACGTCGGATTTGGTGCCGATTTTTAGTTGGGTGTGTTTGGGGGGAAAATGTCGCATGTGCCGAAAGCCTATTCATTGGCAGTATCCAGCGGTTGAATTCGTTATGGCGATCCTCACGCTTGTGGCTGTACTTCGTCATGCCTTTGAAGGTCCGATGGGAGCATGGGCGATCGGTTTTGAAATCCTCTTGTCTTTCGTCCTCGTCGTGATCACGGCTTTTGATCTTCGATGGAAGCTTGTTCCTATGGAGTTCGTTCTCGGGAGTACGATTCTGCTAGCGGCCTATCGTATTCTCCTTGGTTTTTCAGCATTACAGCTTGTTTTAGGTGCGCTTGTGATCGGTATTCTTCTTGGTATGCTCGTTTTCGCATCGCGTGGCATGATGATGGGGGAAGGGGATCCGTTCGTCGGCTTACTCATGGGTGCGGTATTGGGTTTTCCGCTTTCCTTGCTTGGTTTGCTGATCGCTTTCATCATTGGCGGATCTGTTGCGGCTGCGTTGCTCATCGAACGCGTTGTCACCCGCAAAACCGAAGTCGCTTTTGTGCCGTTCCTCGCTGCTGGAACGCTTATCGCTTTTTGGTGGAGTCAGCCACTTGAGGTGTTGCTTCGCTATGCTATCGGGTAGCGAACGTCATGGGCAAAAAAGAGGTTTTACGCTTGCAGAATTGCTCGTGAGTTTGGGTATCCTCATGTTGATTTCCCTTGCGGTTGTTCAAAACGTGGCGCAGTCACGTCAAACGCAAGAGCTTCGATCTTCCGCAAACCTGGTCGCTTCCGGATTACGTGATTTGCAGGCTCAGGCGCTTGCAGCGCGGAGCTTGAAGGCGTGTCTCGTTGGAACGGTGAATGTCTCATGTGATTTGAGTTCTGCGGCATGTGGCGGATCTCCATGCAATCTCACGCTCTCTCCGGAAGCCTTTGGCATGACGCTTATCACTTCGACATCGAGTTTCACCACGTTTGCGGACATTAGTTCCGTGACTGGAAATCGCCGCGAGGATCTTGCGGGACGAGAATTGATCGAGAGAAGTATATTTCCGCAGGTTCGTCCGGGGATGAATGCGGTGGTGATTGATTCGCTCCTCGCGGATAGCGTAAGCGTGGCGAGTTCTACGTTGACCTTCGAGCGTCAGAGTGGCTCGATGCGTATCAATGCTTGTCTTGCTGGTGGATGTACTCCGGCAGAGGCAAACGTGTTGCAGATTACGCTTCGTCATTTGCAGACGCAAAAAACCAAAGTCGTGCTCGTAAACGCCATCACAGGCCGTATCTCCGTTGAATAGTATGTCTTTTCCAACCAACTATCGAGGACAGACGCTCGTGGAACTCATGGTGGCGATCTCCGTGATCATTATTGGATTGACAGCAGCTGCTTCGATGATTTTTTCAAACCTCCGTATTCAGGAAATTTCGAGCGATCGCGTCGTCGCTTCTAACCTTGCGCGTCAGGGTGTGGAATTCGCGAAGTCCATCCGTGATTCGAATTGGCTTGCCGGAAATGCGTTCAATACGGGATTGCAAAGCGGTACGGATTATACGGGCGTTCCGATCATGAATACGAGCGGGGTATTCACGGGATTCGATTTTACGGCCAGTACGATCGATACGGATAACTGGACGGTCATTAAGACGTCGAGCGTTGCTCCAACGACCGGTGCGCTCATGGGACAAGGGCCTTCGTTTACCGGTACGACCACGATTTTTAAACGTCTCGTTACCATGCAGCCTATTTGTTCGGATGGGACGATTCGTGTAGAAGGGGCGGCCTGCGTTTCGCCGTTATATGTGGTGGGTATTCGCATTACGTCGCAAGCGATTTGGGATCGTCGAGGGAGTCGTCGACAATCCGTGATCGTTGATGAAATTTATGATTGGCGCTAACCCTCAACGCGCAAGGCGCGGCTTTACCGTGATCGAGCTTTTGGTGGTGATCGCGATTTTCTCGTTCGCTTCTTTGGCGATTTCCGCCACATATATTAATTTTACGCGGCTTCATCGTCAGGCTGCGAACGCGGAAGCGTTGAATACGGATTTACGATACATTTCCGAGTTGATCGTTCGTGCGGTGCGCAATAATCGGTTGGATTACAGCACGAATCCGATTCCCTCGCCGCGAAGCCAGTTAAGTCTTTTGAACTCGGGGAATTTGCAAATTGCTTTTTCTTCAAGGGCGCCAACGGATTCGGCGTGCACGGGGTTGAACGTGTCTACGGCTTGTTTGGCGATGTTCATTCAGGGACGCACGGCTACGTGGACGCCTCTTTCGGGAAAAAATATCGATATCCTGCAATTTCAAGTATACGTGACGCCGACGGCGGATCCGTTTACGCCGATCGGGTATGGCGTGTATGCGAATAACCAACAGCCGGTGGTGACCGTATTCATCCAAGGTCGATATAATGCCACGAATCCGCGGGAACGTGCTACGGTTTCTATTCAAACGTCATCAGCCAGCCGAGTGTATGTCCGCTAAAAAAACTCTGCATCACTTCATGCGTTTGCGCGGAAATATCCTTCCGCTGGCATTGGTCATGACCACGGCGATTTTATTGAGTGGCGTGACGTTAGGTGTCGCTGTTCTTGATAGCCTTCGTCGTTCCGTGGAAACGGATAATTCGATCATTTCGTACTATGCGGCGGATGCGGGTATCGAAAGGCAACTGTATGAGGTTCGCAAAAATAATGCGACGATTACGAGTTTAGGATCAATGGCTGGAACGTTCTCGAACGCGAGTTCTTGGACGTCGGCTGATTCGAGTCGGTTTTTAACGACCATGGTCAAGACGTTCCCGACTATGAATTCAGGTGACTTCCAATTCGTCGATTTATATGATCCGGATCAGTTAAGCGCGGCGGCGGGCGTTGGAAAAGTTACGTGGACTTGGTCGGGGAGTTGTCAGGTGGAAATGGGATATGCCGAATGGGATACGGGTTCTGGATCCGTGATCCCGAACGCGTTTACGATCGCACTTGGAACCGGCGGCTCTGCTACCCAGAATCTGAATACGGCGCGGGCCTATCGATTGCGTTTTCGTGCCAAAGGCTGCACGGTCACGAATTTGCAGGTTCGAGCCTATGCGACCTCTGGCAGCGGTACGCCGATCGCGTTTCCTGGCGACATCACCATCGCCTCCGAAGGCGCGTATGCCCGAACCAAACAAGCGATCGCCGTCACGATGCCACGTCTTGATGTGTTGAGCGGTGTCTTTTCCTACGTAATTTTCTCCGAATGTACGTTGTTTAAGAATCCGGACGGATCTGCGCCGGTGTGTCCGTAGGTGGGTAGAGGGTAGAGGGTAGAGATTTTTTTGTTTCTTTTTCTTCGTGTTTTTGCTACGATGACCGCGTATGAATCAGCGGCAAGCGAAAGAGCGTATTGAGAAATTACGGCAGGAAATCGATCGATATCGTTATCAGTATCACGTTCTTGATCAGCTTGAGATTTCCGAGGCAGCGTTGGATTCGCTTAAGCACGAACTCTATCTTTTAGAGCAACAGTATCCAGAGTACATTACGCCGGATTCACCGACGCAACGCGTTGCCGGAAAAGCGATCGAAGGATTTCGGAAAATCGAGCATCGCGAACGAATGCTCTCGTTAGAAGATGTTTTTTCGTTTGAAGAGGTCGAGGCTTGGCTTGAACGTTTACGGAAGCTCCGTCCGGATGCTTCGTTTGATTTTTATGCGGATCCGAAAATGGACGGGTTGGCAATCTCGTTGGTGTATGAAGACGGGGCGCTCGCGTATGCGGTTACGCGAGGAGACGGTCGTGTCGGCGAGGATGTCACGCATAATATCCGGACGATCGAATCCATTCCGTTGACGCTCCGTGCTGGTTCCGATCAGGAGCGATCTTCGTTTCTTCGCGCGTACGCATCCGCTTGCGACGTGCGGATCACGAAACCGTTCCTTGAGCAGCTCCGTGGCCGTATTGAGATCCGTGGAGAAGTGTACATGACGAAAAAACGGCTTCAGACATTGAATGTGATATTGGAGAAGCGTGGAGATGCGCTCTTGGCAAATCCTCGGAATGCCGCTGCGGGATCCATCCGTCAATTGGATCCGAAGATCGCATCGGAGCGCGGTTTGTCTTTCATGGCGTATGGGCTCTATGGCGATCATGGCGTGCAAACGGTTCAGGCGCGCTATACCATGATGTCGCTTTTAGGTTTTCCGATTAATACGAACGGCTCTTACTGCAAAACGATTCAAGACGTGAAGAAGGTATTTGATCGCGTTGGCGTCAAACGATCGTCGCTTCCGTATTGGATTGATGGCGTGGTCGTGAGTGTGAACGATCGTGTGCTCGGAGAAGCATTGGGCGTGGTCGGGAAAACGCCGCGCGCGGCTGTGGCATGGAAGTTTCCGGCGGAGCAAGGGACGACGGTCGTCCGCGATATTCAGGTTTCCGTTGGACGAACGGGTGCGCTCACACCGGTCGCCTCAATGGATCCGGTGAAGCTCGCCGGAACGACCGTTACACATGCCACGTTGCATAACGAGGATGAAATCGAACGTCTTGGCGTGAAGATCGGGGACACGGTCATCGTTGAGAAGGCCGGGGACGTGATCCCGAAAATCGTCAAAGTCCTTCCGAATCTTCGAACCGGAAAAGAGCGTGCATTCGTGATGCCGACGCATTGTCCGATCTGTTCTTCCCCGGTCCTTCGTCGCGAAGGCGAGGTCGCGACGTTCTGTGCGAATCCGGAATGCTTTGCCCAAGAGCTCGCTCGCATTCGTCACTTCGTGGCGAAGCCGGCATTGGATATCCGTGGACTCGGTGAGCGTATCGTTGAGCAATTGATCCAGGAGGGATTGGTGCATGAAGAGGCGGATCTCTTTGCCTTGCGACCGGAAGACCTTTCTGGACTCGAGGGATTCGCAGAGCTTTCTTCTCAGAAGCTCGTGAAAGAAATCCAGAAACATACCAAACCTTCGCTCGCACGTTTTATCAATGCTTTGGGTATCCGACATGTCGGCGAAGAGACGGCGGTTGATTTTGCAAAAGCCTTCGGATCGTTTGATGCATTCCGTCATGCGACACGTGACGAGCTTTTGAATGTCGAGGGCGTCGGTGATGTCATGGCGGATGCTGTTACCGCATTCTTTGCAGATGAGAAAAACGCTTCACGCGTCAATCGTCTTCTAAAGTATGTGCAGCCGGATTCCGCCGCCCCAGCGTCTAAAGGACCTCTCTCTGGAACCTCTTGGGTCTTTACCGGATCGTTGTCGTCGATGAGCCGAGATGAGGCGAAGGCGCTGGTTCGAGGTCTTGGCGCGGACGTTTCCGAGTCTGTATCCAAGAAAACATCATTCGTCGTCGTTGGGGAAGATCCTGGCTCAAAGGCCCAAAAAGCCTCGGAATTAGGGGTAGAAATTCTCGATGAGCAGGCGTTTTTGCGTAAAATCCCAAAGAAATAACCCATCCTTCAAGCCCGCTAACACGCTAACGCGCAAACTCGTGAACTCGGGATAGCCCGCCCCTTGCCCTTGCCCGTCTTTTTGTGATCCTGTACGCTAATTTCATATGTCTCTTACTCGAGAAGAAGTCGCTTCCATCGCGCATTTGGCTCGTATCGGGCTTTCGGATGAGGAATTGGATCGAACCGGTCATGAATTAGATAGTGTACTTGACTACGTGAATCGTTTGCAGCGCATCGATACGGATGGTGTTCCAGAGGCTTCGGCGCTTCCGGTTGACGCGGGAGCGTTCCGTCCGGATGTCGTTGACGCATGCGTGGAATCCGAGCGTGCACTGATTCTGCAGAATTTTCCGGCATCTTCCGGCGATCTCTTAAAGGCTCCGGCGGTTTTCGTTCAACCAAAATCCTAACGGCTATGTCTGAACTTCACACATATAGTATCACCGAAGCTCGTGCAAAATTGGATGACGGATCGATTAGTTCTCGTGAATTGACCGAATCTTGTTTTGAAGCGATTCATGATCAGGATGAGAGCGTGCACGCTTTTCTCGAAACGTGGAAAGATGAAGCGTTGAAAGAAGCGGAGGTTGCAGATGCTCGTCGTGCGAACGGTGATCGTCTTGGCGTGCTTGATGGCATTCCGCTCGGGATCAAAGATAATATTCTCATTGAAGGTCGACGATGCACGGCCGGATCGAAGATTTTAGAAAATTACGTTGCGGTTCGTGATGCGACCGTGATCAAAAAATTAAAAGCGCAGGGTGCGGTTTTCGTTGGGCGCACGAACATGGATGAATTCGCCATGGGATCGTCTACGGAAAATTCCGCGTACGGCGTGACGCGCAACCCGTTGGATGCGGGTCGTGTTCCTGGCGGATCTTCCGGTGGAAGTGCGGCAGCGGTGGCCGCGGATTTTTGTTTGGCGGCATTGGGTTCTGATACCGGTGGATCTATCCGTCAGCCAGCATCGTTCTGCGGCTTGGTCGGATTGAAGCCGACATACGGCCGCGTGTCGCGATCCGGGCTTATGGCCATGGCATCATCATTCGATCAAATCGGTCCGCTTACGAAGAACGTGGAAGATGCAGCGTACGTGTTCCAAGCGATCGCGGGCAAAGACGCGTTAGATCAAACGACAGCGGATGCCCCGGCGTTCCAGCCGGCATGGCGTGAGGATCTCACGGGTCTTCGCATTGGTTTGCCGAAACAGGCTTGGGGTGAAGGAATCGATGCGGATGTCCGCGAGAGCGTACTTAGCGTTGTTGAACGCTTGCGCAGTCTTGGTGCGGAGATCGTTGACGTCGATCTTCCGTATTCGGATGAAGTGCTCGCCGTGTACTACGTGGTTGTGCCGTGCGAAGTTTCAGCGAACCTTTCCCGATTCGACGGCATGCGTTACGGCGTTCGTTTGCAAGGCGCCGGATTGCTTGAGACTTATCTCCGCACTCGTGGTGAACTCATCGGCCGCGAACCTCGTCGTCGTATGCTTTTGGGTGCGTATGCCTTGTCTGCAGGGTATTACGATGCGTACTACAAGAAAGCAAAGAAGGTACAGACCTTGATCCGAAACGCATATCAGTCTGCGCTTACGAATGTTGACGTGCTCCTTACGCCAACCACGCCAAGCGTTGCATATGGTTTGGGTGAAAAGGTGAATGATCCGCTTGCGATGTATCTCGGCGACCTCTTTACGGTCGGTGCGAATGTCACGGGTTTGCCTGCGCTTTCATTCCCAAGTGCTACCAAGGGGTCCGCAGGGCTTCCGGTTGGTGTACACTTAACGGGTCGGATGTTCGATGAGGCGACGCTCTTTGCGGTCGCTCGTGCCTACGAATCTTCTTCTAATGGTTGATATCCCCTTGAACCTCGTGGAAGGGACCCAGACGGCAAGTCAGGGTTCTTCGGCGTCGTCATCGGGTATGGATATAGGGATTGCCATTGGAATTGGATTGGTCATTCTCGTTTTTTTATTGATTATCATCAGTCTTGCTCGTCGCGTTCTTCGTCGTTCGCAGTTCCAGGGCATGACGCGCAAAGAAGTCCAGGCGCGATGGGATGAAATCGAACGTATTTCCAAGCAGGGGAGAATGGGAGCGAAGATGGCGATTGTGGAAGCGGATAAACTTTTAGATGCCGCGTTGAAATCCATGATGATGCCAGGGCAGACCATGGGCGAGCGCTTGAAAGCGGCCGGATATAAGTATCAGAAGATTTCCGAAGTATGGTATGCGCACAAGCTGCGCAATCAGCTCGTGCACGAAACGGATTTCGAGGTCGGTGATGCACAGGCCCGTTCGGCAATCCATTCCTTCAAGAAGGCATTGGAATTGATCGGCGCGCTGTAGGAGTTTTCTTCTTCCTGCTATACTGACGCCATGATGTACGATGCGATGATTATCGGCGGTGGTCCTGCGGGACTTGCTGCGGCTATTTATTTTGCGCGTCAGAAATTGCAGTTCATCGTTATTGCGGACGTGATCGGTGGACAAGCGGCATGGAGTTCCGATGTGGAGAATTATCTCGGATTCCATTTGATTGATGGCATGCATCTGGTGGAGCGTTTTCGTGAGCATTTGAATGACTATAAAGATTCGTTTACGTTAAAAGAAACCCAGCGAGCAACGGAATTGACGGCGATCGATGGAGGATTTCGTTTGAAGACCGAAAAGGGGGATACGTTTGATGCACGTATGGCCTTGATTGCGACCGGTGAAAAGCATCGCGAGCTTGGCGCGCCAGGCGAAAAGGCGTTCTATGGACGAGGGGTGACGTATTGCGCCACCTGCGATGCGCCGATGTATGCCGGGAAAGATACGATTGTGGTCGGCGGCGGGAATAGTGCCATGGAAGCGGCATTGCTTTTGGAAAAGTACGCGAAGAGCGTCACGATCGTTTTAGTGAATGACGCCTTGAAGGGCGATGAGATGTATAAGCAGCGTATCCTTGCGAGTAAGATGATCCGTGTGATTCCGAATGCCAAGACCACGAAGATTTTCGGCGATACGTTCGTGAATGGCGTGGAGTATGAATTGCCAGACGGCAAGCGACAGATTTTGGATGTCCAAGGCGTCTTTATTGAAATCGGTTTGGTTCCGGCGAGTGATTTCGTGTCGATCGTGAAAAAAGACAAATGGAACGAGATTCTCGTGAACGAACGGAATGAAACGAGTGTGCCGGGCATTTGGGCCGCCGGAGACGTGACGAATATCACGGAGAAGCAAATCGCGGTTGCGGTCGGCGAGGGCAGCAAAGCGGCTTTGCAAATGATTAAGTGGTTACAGAAGCAGCCGGATCGGAAGTAGGGGGCGGGCGGGGGTTTACTCGTTTCTAGGTTGGCGCGTTAGCGTGTTGGCGAGTTTGCGGGTTTTTGAAATGGGCATAGACGATTTTTTGCGTTCCGCGTATGATTTCTGGGTATGATGACTGACTCTCGAAAACCCTTTGTCCTTGGGCTGATTTCTCTCGCGGCGCTCATGGTTGGTGGTATTATTTTTGCCGTTCGATACGCAGGCCCGTCTTCTTCAAGCGGTACCTATGATGCGAACGTGTCGTTCGTTGATGATGGAGATCCGACGTACGGACCAACGGATGCACCGATAACCATTCGGATGTTTGAAGATTTTGAGTGCTCCGCATGTCGCGTAGCCAAGACGGGTGTTGATTATGTGAAGCAAACCTATGGTGATAAGGTTCGTTTCGTGTGGAATGACGTTCCACTTCCGATGCATCAATATGCGCGCTTAGCGGCGAATGCTGGTCGTTGCGCGGAAGAACAGGGGAAGTTTTGGGAGTATGGAGATCTCGTGTATCAGGAACAGCCGTATTGGTCACAGTCGAAAAATGCGAGCGACGCTCAGACCTTATTCATTCGTTATGCGGAGCAGATCGGGTTGAATAAGGATTCGTTTACGACCTGTTTTGACGATCGACGATACGACGCTAAGGTCGTGGCAGATTCCAAGGAAGCGCAGGCGAATAAAGTGGATGCCACGCCAACGTTCTTCGTCAACCAAAAGCGTTATGTGGGCGTAATGAGTAATGCGCAGTGGGATGCAGCGATCAAAGAAGCGACGCAGAAATAATTTTTACCTCCCTCCCTGCAAAGGGAGGGCCGGGGTGGGTCGTTAAACAATACGCCCGGACGCGAGAAATGCGTCGGGCGTATTAGGTTTGTTCCCTTTCTTGGGAGGGGTAGTGGTATTGCCGTTGGTAGATGGCAGTGAAGTGCTCGTAGAACGCTTCAAAGGACGGAACGTGTGTGATTCCCGGCGAGGTTTCGATGCTGCCGTTCGAGGTACGCGTGAGGAAATACACGTGGACGGTTCCGAATAAAAAGTATTCTTCGGCCTGCATCGCATCGTCGTGAAGAATGACGTCGTAATCTTTGGCGATATCACCCTCATGCATGTCTCTTCCAAGGATTCTCGCTGATACGCTGATGTCGTATTCCTCGATCCAGGCGACAGTGGCGCGGTGCGCTTGCGGGTCGTGGAAGGAAATGGATTCTACGCGATGGCCTTCGGCGACGAGCTTTTGGATCACGGTCGCATCAAGGGCGGTTTCGTGGCAGTTGAAGCCGATACGGAGCCGATAGGCGGGTTTCGGGATTAGCAAAGTACCTCCATGGGTTTGGGGATGAATGTACGGGCGCATCCTAAGGATAATTTGACGCTTCGTCAACGATGCCAATGCCCTCGTCCGGAAGCCGGAGAGGGCATTAAGGAGGGGTGGCTCATGCAGGCGTTTAAAGTGACTGCAGGATTATCCATCGAAGATCGTTTGCGATTTCGATTTCTCTTTCTTTTGGCGCTTGAACGGTTCGTACTTCTTTGTTTTGGGGGATGTATCGCCTCGCTCCACGAAAGGCATTACCTTTGATAAAGCGCGCGAGTTCGGTTTCGATGACATGTTCTTTTTTATTGGCGGCATGAATGACGGTTTGGTTTTTGGTATAGATACCGACGTGTCCTACGCCGTCTGTCGGATCGTGGTCATAGTAATCGATATGTCCAGAGGTGAAGATGATATCGCCAGGCATGAGTGCATGAAGGTCGATGTGTTCACCGTATGCTCGTTGTTGGATGGATCGACGTGGCAGCCAGATACCGCATTCACCATAGAGCCATTTGATGAAGCTCGAACAATCTACTACTGCAGGGGCTTCGGATGGTTTGGCTCCGCGTCGATACCGTGAAGTCTTGATGCATGATCGAGCAAGCTTCACGATGTCGATATCGAGAAAGACGAAGCCTTTTTCTTTTAAGATGCGAATAGCTTCTTCGTGCGAGATTGGCAACTGCAGGTCGTCGAGAATGAACGTAGATCGGTTCTGTACAGCTCGATATTCCATGATCGTTCTACCTGTATAGAGAAGGGTGGGAAAAGAAAAAATCTGTCCCAGCTGGACAGATTTTGAGGTTTTGAACATCAAAACCTGTCCACTAGGGCAGAGGGATAAAAAAGGAGTGGATGAAGCCGGACCACGTTGCGATTCGTTTCGTGTGGAGCATGATTATTGTATCTTATGGTTTTTTTAAGACTTCGTCAACGATGCCAATGCCCTCGTCCGGAAGCCGGAGAGGGCATTGAGTGGAGCGTTATGTTGTTTTTGGGACGAGAAGGAGCTGCAAGATAAATGTTTGATCTGGAAGTTTCGGTTGTTTCATCCAGAAGTCCGGACGATGGATTTCGAAGAGAAGGTTTTCTTTTTTGTCCTTACGGATACTATAGGGAATCATCCATGTACGACGTTTGATTGTTACGCGTCCAAAGGCGATGAGCGGTTCTGTGCAAACGAGATGCGTTCCCATGTTCATGAATGCCGCGAGATGGAGCGGGTTCGCGAGTACCATGCCGTGCGCTTCGAGTTCCGTGAGAATCGTTTCGGTTGGAATGCGTCGAAAGAGCGTGGCGATCGAGATCGGCATGACACCCCTTGGAATAGGTTCTTTGGGGAGTTGGCTCGTGATGCTGCTCACTCGTGCCGCAAGGCTTATTTTTACGCCAAGTCGGGCAAGGACGTCTTTCATGGTCACGCTTTCCGTGCTCGTGACTACGAGATGACTGCTCGTCGTGTAAATGGCGCGTGTTGAGACTTGTTGCGACAGGGTCGGAATGATCGCGCGGAGGCGTTGAAGCTCTCCGGAATCCATTTCTTTAATGGCATCAAAAAGGGCGTTAACAACTTCGACTTGCATCGTCGCTTTTAAAGGCGGCTGCACTTCGATACTTTTCGATCTAGGGTCCATTCGTTTCTCCTCCGGTTTGGGGTGTAGGTCGATAGCTCTATCTTTACGCTAAAACAAAAGGGGAGGCAAGGAGGGTCAGTATAAAAGATAAAACCACCCTTTCAGGTGGTTTTATCATGGCGGAGAGGCAGAGATTCGAACTCTGGATACCTTGCGGTATGCTTGCTTTCCAAGCAAGTGCACTAGGCCACTATGCGACCTCTCCGTGTTCTTCAATTGCCCGGCAAGCTTACGGTATTCGGCTAAAGAAATCAAGGTTCGGTACGGAAAGGGAGCTCTGTTCACCTTTTCGTTATAAATGTCATATTTATGGGGAAATTGACCAATCCTTCCCATCTGCTAGGCTTGCGAATGCAAAGAGGGGAATCGTCCCTTGGAAGGAGCTCTTTATGGCCGGTGCTATCAGTTGGGAGATTTTGGTGCCATTGACTGTGATCGCAGTCGTGGCTCTTCAGTGGCGCGATTGGATGACGTCGTTTCGAGCGTGGCGCGCAAAGAGATTGAAGTCAACAAACTGAGCGAGCGAACGCCCGTATACAAAACCCGGAAGCAAAGATGCTTCCGGGATTTTGTTTGAGCTTTATTTTTTTATCCTGAACTACTTGCTTGCTCCTGCTGCGACGATGGCTTGCTTGAAGGAAGCGTAAGGCACGGCTCCTTCGACGATTTTGCCATTGACGAATGTTCCTGGCGTTCCGCTTACACCGGCAGCGACGCCGCCATTGTAGTCCGCTTCAACGCGGGCGAGGGTTTCATCCCCGTCAAGACAGGTGTTGAAATCGCCCGTGTTCAACTTGAGATCTCCGGCGAGCTTTCGCATGCCTTCGATGGTCAATCCTTCGGTTTCTGCCATCTTGAAGAGACCGTCATGCATTTCCCAGAACTTGCCTTGCTTCGCGGCACATTCAGACGCGACAGCGGCCTTCTGTGCATTCGGGTGGAAGGAGAGTGGGAAGTGACGGTAGATCACGCGAACATCGTTCGGGAAGTCTTTTAAGGCCTGATCGATGGATGGGTTGTGCTTTGCGCAGTATGGACACTCGAAATCCGAGTATTCGATCAAGGTCACTTTCGCGTTCGCATTGCCTTTCACATGGTCTTCACCCGTGACTTCTGGAACCGGTCCGGCTGGCTGCGTTGGCGCCTGCGCCTGCGGGTCTGACGGATCGAGCGGTGCGCTTGGTGCGGATGGTGCTGCGGCTTTGCCTCCGATCGAAAGGTTACCCTTTACGATAAGCATCATGGTGCAGATTAAAGCGAGGATCGCCATGGCGCCGACGCCCACGGCGAGACCGAGAATGAACATGGTTTTTGGACTGCCTGTGAGCCCTGCGACCGAGTCTGAATTGTTGGACAAAATACTCATAAGATCTTTCGTTAATTAGGGAATTGCCGTTGAATCATACGCGAAAGGGAGGGGATGATCTAGGCGACGTCAAGGGATAAGAGAAGGGACGCGGAGCATGGGCGTGGTGATTTTGTAGAATAGTAAATAATCAGTATATTTATACGTGCAGGAGATGAACCTTCTTTCAGTGGACATTCTGCCCATCTTCCTCTATCCTCCTATGGTTGGCCCGTTTTCGCGGGGTCTTTGGATTTTTTAGACCTACGGACCTATCTTATGAAAGACATCATCTCCATCAAAGGCGCGCGTGAGCATAATCTCAAGAATATTTCGCTTGAGCTTCCGCGTAATAAGCTGGTCGTATTCACGGGGCTTTCCGGATCTGGAAAGTCGAGTTTGGCGTTTGATACGATCTTTGCCGAAGGCCAGCGTCGATATGTGGAGTCTCTGAGCGCGTACGCACGGCAGTTTTTGGGTCAAATGGACAAGCCGGACGTGGATGAGATCGAGGGGCTTTCTCCGGCGATTTCCATTGACCAAAAAGCGCATTCGCATAATCCACGATCGACTGTTGCTACGATCACGGAAATCTACGACTACCTCCGCGTGTTGTACGCGCGCATCGGCGAGCCGTTTTCTCCGATTTCCGGAAAGCCGGTTCGCAAAATGACGATCGATGAAATGGTGGATGCGGTGATCAAGCGTACGGATGAAATCCATTCCGATCCTGCGGCGATCAAGGGACGCAAAGGGGAGAATCGAAACGAGATTCTCGTATTAGCACCGTCCGTGCTTGGTCGTAAGGGTGAATATCATCAACTCCTTCAGGATTACTATCACGATGGATTTTTAGAAGCGCGCGTGGATGGCAAGGTGGTTTCGTTGCGCGAAGGTGTGGAGTTAAAGCGATATCAGCAGCATACGATTGAGTTAGTGATTGATCGTGTGCCGCTTGCATGGCCGGTAAAAGGGAATAAGGGATTACAAACCCGCGTGAGTGAGGCGATTGAACTTGCATTAGAGCGGGGTGGAGATACGGTTCGCGTGGTTTTGGATGACGGATCGGAGTTGTTGATGAGTGCTCGTTTTTCCTGTCCCGAAGACGGATTTACCTTCCCGGAAATCGAGCCGCGTCTTTTTTCGTTCAATTCCCCGTACGGCGCATGTGAAGCGTGTAACGGATTGGGAACGAAGGATGTTTTTTCAGATGAGATCTGCGAAACGTGCAAGGGTGCGCGTCTTCGTCTTGAGGCGTTGCATGTATTCATCAATAAGAAGAATATCGTTGAGGTGACGGCGTTGGATATTCAGGCGGCACATGACTTTTTTTCGACCCTGAAACTTAACGAGCAACATGCGGCCATCGCTGAGCCGCTTTTACGAGAGGTGCTCTCGCGTTTAACGTTTTTACTTGATGTGGGGTTGCATTACCTCACGCTTGATCGACGTGCTGGGTCCATGAGCGGTGGTGAGGCGCAACGAATTCGACTTGCATCGCAAATCGGCTCGCGTCTCGTTGGGACGCTCTACATTCTTGATGAGCCGACGATCGGATTGCATCAGCGGGACAATACCAAGCTCGTTGAAACGCTGGAGCGCTTGCGGGATCTCGGGAACAGCATCATCGTGGTTGAGCACGACGAGGATACGATCGCGGCTGCGGACTATCTCGTTGATATCGGTCCTGGTGCCGGAAGGCATGGTGGAGAAATCGTTGCCGCCGGTCCGATGCCGGAGGTATTGAAAACGCCGGAGAGCTCGACATGCGCCTATCTTCGTGGTGATAAATCCATTCCGTTTCCAAAGAAGCGTCGCGGTCCAGCAACGACTTTTTTGGGAATCAAGGGCGCGCGTGAGAACAATCTCAAGAATATCAACGTGCAAATTCCGCTGAAGCGATTCGTGTGCGTAACCGGCGTATCCGGTTCTGGTAAGTCCACGCTCATGATCGATATCTTGTATCGTGAACTCGCGAAGCGCCTTAATGGTGCGACGGCGGAATCCGGCAAGCATGGCGGCGTTACGGGTATGGATTGGCTGGATAAGATCGTGGACGTGGATCAATCGCCGATCGGACGAACGCCGCGATCAAATCCTGCAACGTATACAGGCATTTGGACGCATGTTCGCGATCTCTTTTCGTTAACGCCAGAAGCGCGCGTGCGTGGGTATAAGGTCGGACGCTTTAGTTTTAACGTTCCGGCGGCACGTGGTGGCGGTCGATGTGAACACTGTGAAGGAAACGGGCAACTTGCGATTGAAATGCATTTCCTGCCAACGGTGTACGTTTCCTGCGATGTTTGCAAGGGGCGTCGTTTTAGTCGCGAAACGCTTGAAGTGAAGTATCGCAACAAATCGATTCACGATGTACTTTCGATGACGATTGAAGAAGCGAATGCCTTCTTTGCGGATATCCCTCCGATTCGTGATCGTACCAAGACGCTCATGGAAGTCGGGCTCGGATACATTTCCCTTGGACAAGGCGCCACCACGCTTTCTGGCGGAGAAGCGCAGCGCGTCAAGCTTGCCACGGAACTTTCGCGTCGCGATACGGGCAAGACGTTCTATCTTTTCGATGAGCCGACCACGGGATTGCACTTCGATGACATCGCCAAGCTTCTCGAAGTGATGCATCGTTTGGTGAATCGCGGAAACAGCGTCGTCGTGATCGAGCACAACTTAGACGTCATCAAGAATGCCGACTGGGTCATTGACCTCGGGCCGGAAGGTGGAGATTTGGGTGGAAAAATCGTCGCACAAGGAGCGCCGGAAGATGTGGTAAAGGTCAAAGAGAGTTACACGGGGCAGTATTTGAGGAAGGTATTGAAGAAGTAGCTCTCTCGGTACCGCGCTTAAGTCCCCTGACAAGAGCCCGCCCTGAGTGCATCCGAAGGGGGATTCTGGATAAAACAAATCCCCGGTAGCATGGTACTACCGGGGTTTTTGGTGGGTCGGGGACGAGTCAGTCCTTTTCCCGAGCGGTTTTGCGAGTGCGCAGATGTTGCCTGAGGCTTTGTCCGAACGCTTCATTCGGAGCGAAGAAAATGGTGTCGACGAATGGTTGCGTCCATTCGACTTTCGTTCGGATGTCTTCGGATTTCCGAATGTGCTCGAATCGTTGTTGGAGGATTGGAAGAGGCGTGAAGAGCTTGCGCCAATCCCGCGCCGGATCCAGATTGCATTCCGGACGTTCATATCCGCGGTACAACTGACGAATGCTCGCAATGCGTTCCTGGATGACCGGCGGATCCATGAAAAGTACGAATCGAGCCAAGGGGTTGCCGAGATTGACGCGGAGGTCCCGAACGGAAGCGCCATAGCAGCGAATCAGGCTGATGAGAACGATGAGTGGCTGGCTGTTCCAGCAGAGGAGCTCCGGATGTTCAGTGATGAATTCCATGACCTCCGTCGAATCCATACCGGCATACTTTCGGATGAGAGCCGTTCCAACGTCCATAACCTCATCAATGGATTCATGAAGCGGTTGCAAGCCTTCCATGAGTCCGATGAACGGGGTGTTGCATGCGATGCATTCCGGGATGCCATGCCTCCTTTTGTTGGTGAGCGTTGTCATATGCGCTTCATGCGCCTTGATCATCTGATCCCATCGGGCCTGGACAAGTGCAAAAATTCTTCCAATAGGTCGCCTGCATTTTCTCTCAAAGAGATCGAGTCGGCGTTGAAGTTCGTGGCGTGATGCGGTATGCGGCAATGTCGTGAACGATGCGGAAACGAGATCGTCGATGGATTTTCCGTCGCCGAGCGATTTTTTGTCCTGAATGGTCCGGAGATGATCGATCGGAACGGGTGGGAGCGGAAGCGGTTCGGCTTTCGTTTTTTGTTTCGGTCCTTTCTGTTCGGCTTTTGCTTTTACTTGCTCTGCTTTGAGCGTTCTGGAGAGCGCTTCAGGAAGAATGGCGAATTGGGTGCCTTGAGCGAGCGTGCGCTGTTTGAGTGCGCGGAGTTCCGTGGTCGAGAGTTCGAAGAGTCTGCTTGATTGTCGGAAGAGTCGACGTGGAAACGATCGGGTAGGCGGTTGCGTTTCGTCCAAATTCAGGATGATGTAAAGCTTTTCCTCGAATTCATCTGGAGACGTCGTTCGCCGAATCGCAATCAGTTTGTATGAGCCGTTTTCGGCATCGAAAGATTTAACGCCGTAGGATACGAGGATCGCCTGATAGCGCAAGAGTTCTTCTGCCGTTCGAGTGATTGGGCAATACGTCGCTGACATGGATTGTCGAATATGCAATCTATTCCAGTTCGCTCGAATGAGCGCGTGGATGTGCGCCATGGCCCGTTCTTCGGAACCATATCGCTCCACGAGCCGTTGGTGTTCGTTTGGAATGATTTGTGGGTTGGCTTTGTGCGATCGTCGAAGATACTCTTCGAGGGATTTCGGTTCTTTTCTTATCCTTCGGATCGGACGTACCGGAGCAGGTTTTGTTTCTGTTTCGTGTTTTTTCGCTGCGTGCATGCTGCCTCGCTTTCTGCGGTTCGCATGTCAAAGGTTCTGGGCAGTATCAAAGCATTTTGCGGGGAAAGTGTCGAGGGCTCGTTGGCGGGTTTGCGGGCTGATGGGTTTGCGAGTGTGAATAGAGGCGTCTCTCGTCTAACGCTCATCTTGTGCTAAGCTATTCCCATGATCCCTTCGAAGGTCAAGGTGAAAAACGATGAATTGCCGGATGTTCCGGGCGTCTATTTGATGAAGGACGCAAAGGGGACGATCATCTACGTGGGCAAAGCGACCTCGTTAAAGCGGCGGGTGTCTTCGTATTTTCAAAAGGCGCATGACGGACGTATTGAAGAAATGGTGAGTTTGATTCGTACGATTGACTACATTGAACGTCCTACGGTGGTCGAAGCCTTGATCCTGGAAGCGAATCTCATTAAGCACTATTGGCCGAAGTACAACATCAAAGACAAGGACAATCGGAGTTTTTTGTATCTCGTCATCACAAAAGAGGATTTTCCACGTCCGTTGTTCATTCGTGGATCGGATCTCGGAATGGATGCGGGAAAGGTTTATAAGGCCGTGTTCGGTCCGTACACGTCTCCGCGATCGGTTCGTGCGGCATTGGAAATGATCCGACCGATTTTTCCATGGACCACCTGTACGCCCGGTCAGCGGCGCGCGTGTTTTTACCATCATCTCAAACTTTGTCCTGGCGTGTGCATCGGTGTTGCGGAAAAGAAAACGTATCAAAAAACCATTCGTGATTTGATCAAGTTCTTCGAAGGAAAAAAAGAGGGGATTATCTCGTCGTATCGTCGTCAAATGTTAAAGGCGTCCAAAGCGAAGCAATTTGAAGAAGCGGCTGTATTACGAAATAAGATTTTTGCGCTCGAACACATCCGTGATGTCGCTTCGATGAAACGAGAAGATGAGGAAGCTCGTAGGGGCGAGGTTCCTTCGCCCTCGGGTGGCGTAAATATCTTCGGGCGAGTCGAAGGGTATGACATCTCGCATGTATCTGGAACGTCTACGGTTGCGTCCATGGTGGTTTTTGAGCAGGGTGCGCCTGCGAAAGCCGAGTATCGAAAGTTTCGGATCAAAACCGTGATCGGATCAGATGATTATGCGTCGATTCGCGAAGTCATGATCCGTCGATTTCGTCATCCGGAATGGCGTTTGCCGGATCTCGTACTCATTGATGGCGGCATCGGTCAGGT
Organism: Candidatus Uhrbacteria bacterium; assembly: GCA_018499965.2. Classification (GTDB taxonomy): domain Bacteria; phylum Patescibacteriota; class Patescibacteriia; order 2-12-FULL-60-25; family 2-12-FULL-60-25; genus 2-12-FULL-60-25. The sequence goes on along the minus strand of JAHBAS020000024.1, from coordinate 51,251 downwards.
TCGCATGGCGCTCCACGTGCTCAAAGAAATGAACATTCCGGTTCCGGTGATCGGCATGGTCAAAGGCCGCGATCGCAAGCGAACGGATCTCGTATGCGAGCAGGGTCAAGAAGATATTTGCAAAACCTGCGAGCCGCATCTTACGCTCTTAACGCAATTACGCGACGAAGCGCATCGGTTCGCGATCACGTATCATCGGAAAGTAAGAGGATTATTACGTTAGCGAGTTGGTGGGTTTGCGTGTTTGCGGGTTTTTGATGCTTTGAGTTTTTTTAAGTAGGTAATAAATGATCCGAGCATGATCATAATATGGTTTATTTCTTGCAGGACTTGAAGATATTGTGATTCCGAAAGATATCCAACGTGGTATGCGATGATGATCTGCGTGCGTAGTTCGCCTGCGGAACCTTTTGATATCACGAGATATCGAGTGAACTCGTTGTTATTATTTCGCTCAAAACCTTCTGCAATATTTGAACTTATTGAAACGGCCGCTCGTCTCATCTGATCGCATAGTGACCAATCTTTTGATAAAGGGGGATTTGAAGTTAGGGTATAGATCTTTTTTGTAAGCTCGATACCTTTTTTCCAAGATTGGATTTCGTCGTAAGAACGAATCTGCATAATAAGATGTTGTTTTTAAACTCGTAAACTCGTAAACACGCAAACCCGCCAACTCGCTAACCTTTGCGCCATCTATTCAGTCCCATCTCTCTAATTATCAGTCAAGTGGGAAATGGGTTATCAACACTGGAACAGAAAACGAACGCTTTTTTGGCTGGGTTGAGAGTTAAATATCTATTCCCAGAACCTTTGACGGATGTCATGAAGTGGCATAAAATGGGATCAGGTGGTGAGTAGTGGGAAACACAGAGACGGGAGAGTTTGTGAAGGAGACATCCTTCCGAGATCCGTCTTTTTTGTCCCTGCTATTGGCTTTTTATGTTTATCGGCCAATACAGTCATACCCTTGATGAAAAAGGCCGATTATCGGTTCCAGTGAAGTTCCGCGCAGACGTGGCTCATGGCCTCGTCATTACGCGTGGATTGGATCGATCACTCTTCCTGTACCCAAAAACCGAGTGGGAGCGGCTTGCACAAAAGCTCGCCGCTCTCCCGCTCGGAAAATCTGATACCCGCGCCTTCGCCCGACTCATGCTTGCGGGCGCTATGGAGGCGGAGATCGATGCAAGTGGTCGTATTAGTATCCCTATCTACTTGCGGGAGTATGCCAATCTCAGTAAGAATGTCGTCGTGACCGGTCTCTATGACCGTATCGAAATCTGGGATGAAGAGACATGGAATACCTACCGCGAAAAGACCGAAGCAGATGGGAATGCAATTGCCGAACGCCTTGGAGCGGATGGCATGTAACGAATATGACCAAACACATTGCCGTAATGGTGCAAGAGGCTATTGAGGGATTACAACCTCAACCCGGTGGGCGTTACCTTGATGGGACGCTCGGCGGGGGAACGCATACCCGTGCGTTGCTTCAAGCCTGTGCTCCGGATGGCAAAGTGCTTTCCCTTGATGTCGATCGATCAGCCCTTGCGCGTACACGAGAGCTTTTAGCTCCCTACGGTGCTCGATGGATGTGTGCGGAAGAAAATTTCCGTCACCTTGATCGCGCCGCAGAAGCGAATGGCCTTGCGCCCCTTGATGGCATCTTGCTTGACCTCGGATTGAGTTCCGATGAGCTGGATGATCCGACGAAGGGTCTCTCATTCCGCATCGATGGACCGCTAGACATGCGTCTTGGTCCGCATGCGAATGATGATGGCTTAACCGCCGCAGATATCGTGAACACGTGGACGGTACAGGATATTGAACGCGTCTTAAGCGTGTTCGGCGAAGAGCCGTTCGCGCGACGGATCGCTCATGGGATCGTGGATGCGCGCAAGTCCGCACGGATTATCGGGACCCTGGATCTCGTATCCGTGATCACGCGCTCCGTGCCGCATATTCCGTCTCATATCCATCCTGCAACGAAGGCATTTCAAGCCCTTCGCATTGCGGTGAATGATGAGCTCGAAACGCTCAAAATCGCCATTGAAGCCGCGTCACGCGTGCTCAAACCTGGCGGGCGTTTAGCCATCATCACCTTCCATTCATTGGAAGACCGCATTGTGAAGCGTGCGTTTGCCGCCGAACCGTGGAATGCCATCACCAAAAAACCTCTTGCTCCATCCGAGCAGGAAGTGATGGAGAACCCTCGGTCGCGCAGCGCCAAGCTTCGCGTCGCAGAACGGATGTAATTAAAAAAAAGTTTTCGCGCAGAACTGCACGGAGACGTGCAGCTTTTTGTTCTTTCGTTCGTAAGAAAACCAATACCAAACAAAATGACTAACGCAACACGTGCATACGCACTCACAATGACGAAGCCGCATGAACGGCTCGGGATGGCGCAACCTTGGGTTCGCCAGCTTGCACAGAATGCTCCGCTCCTCTGGGAGACCTTGATTTGGACGATGATCTTCGGGTTTGTCCTGACCTACATCGGCTTTATCACGGCTTCTTCGGCGCGCGGATTCCAGCTCCGTGACGCAGAGCAACGCTTAGAGCGTTTGCAAAGCGAAGCACGGTCGCTCGAAATGGATGTCGCTCGACTTTCCTCGATCGACGCCATGGCTGCTCGCGCGCAAGATCTCGGGTTCGTCGCCGTCAAACAGGTTGATTCGGTTGATGTCGGCCATTCGTACGCCCTCGCCAGGTGAGTTTGTGCTACCGGATGTTCTTGAAAGCGCACCAGGGTTTCTCGGCCTTCTGAACAGGGACTGGGGAACTCGTACCTATCACGGTCAATTATAAACAGGAAACGCTTCGGCGGTCGTCGAGGCGTTTTTTGTTTCTCCTTCCTATTTCTTTTCTTCTCCCTCCACCTCTCCGCGTGCTATACTTGTCCCTATGAAATCGCGCGTTGGTGCTGTTGCGCAACTTCTTTTCGTTGACCTTGCGGGGAGCATCGTTTGGTTTCCGGTATGGTGGTATACCCGTGGGTTGCAGCGGGTGATGAATGCGGCGTATACGGCAATTGGATATCGCATTCGTGCATACGCTTTTGGCGTGTGGATACGGAATTTTTTCGTTCCGATGTACGGTTTGCATGATTGGACGAGCCGATTGATCAGCGTGTTCATGCGACTGGTCGTATTGATCGGGCGATGCATCGGGTTGGTATTTGAAATCCTCTTGTATGCAGTTGGGATTGCGGTTTGGGTACTTTTGCCTCCGACGGCATTGATTTTGGCGATTCAGGGTGGCGTATTGAGCGCCATCCATGATCGGACGTCTGCGCTATGAGCGAGAAGAGACAAGAACCCGCGGCGAAGATCGGTCTTGCATCCGTGGACGGCATGCTCATTTGGGGCGCGCCGGTTGATGAGTTTCATTTGGCGTTCCGGCGCATTCGTCGAACGGTCACAACGATTTTTCACTTATTGCTCATGGTCGCCTCCGGTACGACCTTGGCGATTTTCGTATGGCGCGTGGTACATCTTGATGCGTTGGATGGTGTATTGACCTCGGCGTTTTGGTTTGGAGGGTATCCGGAAGTTGCGTTGTTCTGGCTCGGTATTTTTATTGATTGTTTCCTGATCTTCCGCTTGATGGAATACGGACAGGATGCCAAGCGGATTCCGGGATGGGATAAGGGTGCGGTGTGGAATAAGGAGCATGAGAAAACAGCTCGCGATCGCGCGGAGCATCGTTTTGACGTGAGTGAGTATTTTAGCGCCGAGGTTTGGGAGGTGATTGATGCGGCGTATCGATTGGCGCGAAATCTTTCAAAGGCCGAGGTGGGCATCCCGCATCTTTTTGCAGCATCCCTTGCGTCTATGACCGGCGCGCGATTCTTGGCTCGCGTTGGTCTGGCCTTTGAGAAAACGAAGGAGCCGATCGCACAACTCATCCGTCTCGGAGAAGCGAGTGATCGAAAAGCGCCAACGCTTTCGCCGGACGTGGTTCGCGCGTTGATTATCGCGTATGAACAGGCGCGAAAAGATCGACGCATGAATGTGCGGACGATTGAAGTATTCTTAGCCTGTTTCACGCAAGATGATCGTCTTCGTGAGGCATTTGATGGTATGGGATATCCGCCAGAGCACGTGATACACGTGGCGGAATGGATTCGTTTGCGCGAAAAGATGCGCGAAGACCATCAGCGTTTTGCACATTTAGCGATGTTGAAGCCAAAGACGGCGATGAACCGTTCCATGACTGCTCGTGCAACGCCATTGCTCGATCGATTCAGCGAAGACCTTACGGTTGCGGCACGAAACGGGTATATCCCGTCGATTGTTGGACGTGCCACGGAAATGGAGGAATTGCTTCGATCTATTGAAAGCGGATCGCGATCCGTGGTGCTCGTCGGACCTCGCGGTGTGGGGAAGCGTGCGCTCATCGAAGGATTGGCGCGACGTATGGTCGAAGAAGATGTGCCTTCGGAGCTCTTCGATCGACGTCTTGTTTCTATCAATATTCCGCAAGTCGTTGCCGCTGGCGATGCGAGTCTCGCGTCTGAGCGATTCTTTGCGATTCTGGAAGAAGTCGAGATGAGCGGAAATATCATTCTTGTCCTCGAGGGCATCGAAGCGCTTTCCGGGGCGCGTGGGAGCGGTCCATTGGATCTTTCGGAAAGCTTGGCAAATGAATTGAATCGCGGACGCTTTATCGTGATCGGAACCGCAACGCCGGATGCGTATACGGCATATATCGAACGTCGTTTGCTTGGCTCCAAGCTCGCGCGCGTTGATGTTCCTGAACTGAGTGTTGATGAATCGATTCGCGTGATCATGGCTCGCTCCGGAGCGATTGAGTATAAGCAGAATGTCTTTTTCACGTTCTCGGCGATCGAGCGTGCGGCAAAGCTCGCAAGTCGATACCTCCATGATCGAGCCATGCCTTCCACGGCTTTGGATGTGATTCGTGAAGCTGCGGTGCTCGCGCATCGCACGCGAGGGGATCAGGCTTTGGTTACCGGAGAAGATGTGGCAAGCGTGGTGCATGATAAGACGAATATTCCAGTGGAGGCTGTGTCTCAGGATGAATCCGAGAAGCTGTTGGGTTTGGAAGAGCGTTTGCATACGCGTGTGATCGGTCAGGTGGATGCGGTGACTGCGGTGGCGCAAGCCATGCGTCGTGCACGCGCGGAACTCCGTGAAGGCAAGCGGCCGATTGCGAACTTCTTGTTCTTGGGTCCGACGGGTGTTGGAAAAACTGAGACCGCAAAAGCGTTGGCCGCGGAATATTTCGGCGATGAAGCGAATATGATTCGCGTGGACATGTCGGAATACCAGGAAGCGGATTCCGTGTATCGCATGATCGGCGCAGCAGGGGATGAGCGCGGCGGTCTTCTTACTGAGGCGGTGCGCAAACGTCCGTTCTCCATTGTCTTGCTTGATGAAATCGAAAAGGCGCATTCGGATATTTTGAACCTGTTCCTGCAGGTCATGGATGACGGACGATTAACCGATGGCGTCGGTCGCACGGTTGATTTTACGAACGTGGTTCTTATCGCAACTTCGAACGCGGGAACGTCGTATATTCAAGAACAGATCCAGCTCGGAACGCCGATCGAGCAAATCAAGACCGCGTTAATCGAACGGGAATTGAAAACCTTGTTCCGTCCGGAGTTCTTGAACCGTTTTGATGCCATGATCGTGTATCATCCGCTTACGTTGGATGATGTGGAGCAGATTTGTTGGCTTATGCTTCGTCACATCGAACATCAGCTCGCCGAGCGTGGCATCGGATTCCGTGCGGAAGATGGGGGCGTGGAGATTCTCGCAAAAGCTGGCTTCGATCCGCTCTTCGGCGCGCGTCCGCTTCGTCGTGTGATCCAGGATCGTGTGGATACGCAGTTGGCGGATCTCTTGCTTCGCAATAGCATCAAGCGTCGTGACACGGTCGTATTAAAAGCGGATGCGACGCTCGCTGTTGAACCAGCAAAGGCGATTGGGACGTAGTATAGGCTAGCTCTACACCCACCCTAGCCCTCCCTTAAAAGGGAGGGGGCCGGATAGGTATATTGTTTGACATCTATCTCTCCGCCCGCGACACTCTTCGTGAGTTCCCACTCTACGGACCTATTTCTCCATGTTTTCTTTATTCTTCTTTCTCGTCATTCTTGGATCCCTCCTGGTGTCTATGGTTTTGACGTGGGTGATCCGTCGGGCGGCATTTGCGATTGGCGTGTGCGACGAACCTGTTGGCGGACGGAAGATCCATCAAAAACGGACTGCCTTGTGGGGCGGCGTCGCGACCGGATCATCGATTATCTTGGCGCTTATCGCGGTCTCGCCGCTCGTGGACGGATCCGAGCTTCGCATGATGCAGGTCGTCGGTTTCGGCTGCGGGATCGCCATTCTCATGATCGGTGGCATGCTCGATGATGCGTTTACGCTTCCTTCATGGGCTCAATTCCTTTTTCCGCTCGCCGCATCCGTCGTGATCGTGCTCTCCGGAAGCGGCATTAGCTATGTCACGAATCCAATGGGCGGAGCGTTCTCGCTCGTGTGGCAGAAGTTTTCCTTCCTGGACGGTCTCCTTTCTTTTTCTTGGCCTGCAGACATCTTAACGATTTTATGGTTGCTTGTGGTGACTTACGCCATGAAGCTACTTGATGGATTGGATGGATTGGTTTCCGGACTTACGATCGTCAGCGCCTTACTCATTGGTGCGCTTGCATCGTCTTTGGCGTACTTCCAGCCTATCGTGGCATTGCTCGCGCTTTCGATCGCGGCAATCCATTTGGGATTCATTCGATTCAACCGATCAGGATCTATTTTTTTGGGCGAGGCGGGGAGTACGATCGCGGGTTTTTCGCTCGCGGTTCTTTCGATTATCTCTGGAGCAAAAGTCGCGACCGCTGCGATTGCGCTTGGAATTCCGATTATCGACATCGGCGTGGTCGTGATCGGTCGGATGTTGCGCGGCGTGTCGCCATTCCGTGGGGATGCTACGCATATCCATCATCGTTTAATGAATGCGGGTCTGTCTCCTCGCATGACCGCTCGAGTCATTTGGGCGGTTGCGGCGATTTTTGGTCTTGCGGCGTTGACCATGCAGACCAGGGGAAAGATGTTTTTATTAGCCGGTCTTTTGATCCTCGTGATCGGATTTTCCGTTACTGCGTATGCTCGTCAAGCCAGGAAATAGCCACTTGCCGGGACAAAAGATGCTCGTGGCGTGCTGCGTTGTCATTTCCTGCGCTGCGTTATTTATTGGCTTAATGTTGCAGATGGAGCGCGAGGCGCATCGGGAAACGCCGGTGGTTGGCGTGCTTCCAAGCGCGCTCGTTGATGTCGGTTCGCGTCAGATCGTCGTCGAACTCGCGATGACGAATGCGGCGCGTGAGCAGGGCTTGTCTGATCGTGAGTTTTTGTCTAGCGATCACGGCATGCTCTTCTTGTTCGATCGACCAGAACCGCAAATATTCTGGATGCATCGCATGAAATTTCCGCTCGATATCATTTTTCTTCGAGAAGGCGTAGTGGTAGATGTTCATGCAGATGTTCCACCTCCTACATCCGAAAGCCTTACGCCCGCGATCGTTCGATCAAAGACGGACGCAGATCAGGTCCTAGAGATTAACGCCGGGAAAGCCGCGGAGTGGGGAATTGTAGAGGGAACGAGAGTGGAGGTGTTTAGATGAGAACCCCTCTAAATCTCCCCTTGTCAGGGGAGACTTTAATGCAAATATCTCCTCAGTACCGCGCTCAAGTCCCCTGACAAGGGGATTTAGGGGTTCTAGATAGCGTATGAAGCCACTCAACTCAACCATTCTCCAAATCGGTGATCGCGAAATTTTCGTTGAGATCGCTTCTTCGTGGTGGGCGCGGATGAGGGGATTGTTCGGACGTGAAGGTTTAGATGTGAATCATGGCATGCTCTTTGTTTTTCCATTCGTATCCGTTCAATATTTTTGGATGTTCGGCATGAAGTTTCCGATCGATATTATTTTTATTCGTAATGGTATCGTTGTTTCCGTGGTCTCGAATGTTCCGTATCCAAAAGGGTTCGCGTTGCCTCGGATTATTTGTTCTCGCGTCTCCGCGAATCACGTACTTGAAGTGAATGCCGGGAAAGCTGCGGAGTGGGGAATAAAAGAAGGGGTGAGGGTGGTGAGGAAGGCGTAGAGAAGGGATATTCAAAAAAACAACAACAGGCATCGAACGGATGTTCGATGCCTGTAGTGAAGTAGCGGTTCTGTTCCCGTCTATAAGAAGAAGTGGACACGAAAGAATGGTGCCGCCTTCCAGTTGCTGCCTGCAGCATACTGTCGCGCTTGCAGTACGGTATCTAGACCGTATCGACCCAGATTGAACAGAAGATGCGGGCCAAAGCCATGGCTGGATTGGTCGATCGTTTTGTACGATCCGAACCATTCATACTCTGCTCCAGCTTGCAGCCATTTGGTCGGCGCATAATCAGCCATTTGAAAGATGTACCCGCCTTTGTTTTTGGAATAGTACTCAACGAGCGTCCATGTCGAGAACTTGTCCCAGGCCGTTACGAGCCTGGGTGACGCGATGTACTCATTGAGCGTATCGTATCCTGCGAATGCATCGACTCGGATGCGTTTCGATAGATCGAAACCTAATCCGAAGTAGATGTACGTCGTAGGGCGATTGCTTTCCAAACCAGCAATAGCCATGTCGCTTCGTAGCGAAACGATGCTCTTCTCTTTGAGAGGGGTATCCCCGTGCGCCCATAGAACAACGCGCGCGGGGCTTGCTGATGCGAGCGATGTGATAACGAGACAGAATAGAAGGGAAACAAAACCGAAAAATTTGTGAATGTTCATGAGTTCTCCGTAGGCAAAATCTTCCAGGTGCTGCGGAGCATAGGATAAAACGGCGAAAATGTCAAGGTAGCTTGATTTATTTAGGGGTGGGTGCGTGTTTCGTTTTTTTTGTCTGTGGATAAGTGGTTGTTTATGCAATAGAATCAAGGTCTTTGCTTTATTTTTTGGACAAGCCTATGCTGGAAATGTCTCCAATTCATATGAAAAATTATTTCCTATTGGTGGGTTTGTTTTGTGGTTTTGCGCTTCTGCCGAGTGCGGCGAGTGCGGACATGGGGTATGAATTAAATAAGGCGAGTTCGATTGCCCCGATCGAAGAAAGTTCGGTTCGCATGGAAAAAGAGGTGGTTCATTTCACGATTCCAGCTCCGGATCAAGATAGTGCATTTTTAAAAGCAAAAGCGACGTTTTGGATGCATAATCCGACGGATAAAAAAGTAGCGTTTCAGAGCGTATTTCCGTTTTTATTGAGCGAGCGTGGCGCTGTGTATGCAAAAGATGTTCGCATCACGATTGATGGGAAAAGCGTACCTGGAAAAGATGGAACGTATACGTATGCCGTGAGAGATGATCGGGGTTTGCAGGCGGTGACGAGTACGGGATATCAATTCCCTGTAGAAATTGCGGCGGGCCAGACGGCGGTTGTTGTGATCGATTTTTTATCTCCCGTTCTTCCGTTGAGTGACAGTGAAAATGCTTTTTCGTATCTTCTCGCCTCTGGTGCGGGATGGGCTGGAAATATCGGTCAAGCGACATTTGAAATTGAATATCCATATGCAAAAGGACCGTGGGTATTTGATTATCGTGAAGTGGGAAGCGCCTACACGGTAACGCCTACCTACGCCTACGATGATACTACGAAGACCGTTTCATATGTCTTTAAGGATATTGAGCCAAAGGATCGGGAAGATCTAGAGTTTCATTTTTATAATCCCAGTGATGTTGTACAGATTCTTCAAAAGCAATCCGTGATCGATCATGATCCTACGGATCCGAAAGGGTATGAAGATCTTGCGCAATTCGAGAAGAGTCTTCTTGGATATCGAGGACGCCCATTGATCATCGATTATTGGCCTTTGTCGTTCAAGGCGGCAGAGCTGCGGTTTGGAACGACCACGACGCCAAGTACGGCAGAGGGTGCGTTTTATTTGGCGAGGTTATACTCAGATAATTTCGTCGATCCTTGCGATGGCATCGGTTGCTACCCGATGACGGATGAAAAGGCATACGATAATCTCATTTCCTATGTTCGTTCACATGAATGGAAGGAAGATGATCGATATCTGATTGATTGGCTATTACAGTGTGCGGATCTTTGGGATGGATTTCAAAAAGCATATCATGGCAAGGCTAGCTATCCTGATGAGGTGATGTTGAAGAAGATGGAAGCATTGCGCGCAGCTCCGATAAAAGGCGAGGTAACGAGTGTTTCGACAACATCTTCCAAGTCTTTGGAGACGAAATCGTCATCGACTGAGCAGGTTCCGTCTCAAGTAATGTCATTTTGGGATGCGAATGCGCTATTCGTACGGGTGGCGATCGGAGTCGTGGCGGCGGTTCTTCTTGGAATTTCCTACTTCGTATTCCGAAAGAAAGTCTAAGGGATTTTGAGGATAAGGCATGGGCATTGGAATTTTTTTCTCCCATGCTTTCTCTTTTTGCCTTTTTCTCTAAAGAAGGCTAATCTAGGCGCATGAAACTCCCGTATACACGCGTTCATTGCATTGGCATTGGCGGTATTCATGTTGGGGCGGTTGCGAAGCTGCTTGCAGCAAATGGCGCAATCCTTTCCGGAAGCGATGCCGTTAACCATGAACTCGTTCGCGAGCTTCGTGATCGAGGTTTTTCGATCACGGTGGGACATCGTGCGGAAAATGTTCCGGAGGATACGGAGGTCGTGGTGTATACGCACGCGGTACCGGAGGATAATCCGGAATTTGTGGAAGCGAAGCGGCGTGGGATTCTTTGCATTGACACGCATGCGTTTTTGGCAAAACTTTTTGAAGGGAAGGATCAGGTCGTTGTTACGGGAACGCATGGCAAAAGCACGACGTCGACCATGGTCGGGATGGCCTTGATGGCGGCTGGCGTAAATCCAACGGTAGTCGTGGGGACGAAATCTTCGGTCTTTCCGGACGGCAACTTCCATCTTGGATCGGATGATTTACTTGTCGTAGAAGGGGATGAGTATCGACGGCATGTGCTTTCGTACCAGCCAACGATTCTCGTTTTGAATAATATCGAGTTCGACCATCCGGATGCGTTTAAGGATGTTGATGATTACCACACGATGTTCGAAGAAGCGTTCCATCAGATTCGCGACAAGGGATTGCTTATCGTGAATGCGGATGATGAAACGTGCATGGCGCTCGTCAAACGACATGAGGGGGAAATGCATGAACGCGGGATTCATATCGTGCGCGTTGGAAAAAATATCGGAGACATTCAATTCGGCGAAGTCGAGGTTGAGCATGACGGCCAGGTTGCGAATGTGACGGCTTCAAAGTCCGAGCCGGCGCAATTACGCATCCAGCTTCCGGGTGAAATGAATATGCGTAATGCGGTCATGGCGCTTACGGCGACGATCGCGCGCGTGGAAGATGATGGCGCGGAAGAAAAGGTCCTACGGGCATTTGCGGAATTCCCTGGATGTTGGCGTCGATTTGAACGGGTAGGTCTCTTAGAGGGTGCGCCGGTAATTTCGGATTACGGGCATCATCCAACGGAGATTTCCGAAACACTCAAAGCGGCAAAGGTGACGTTTCCAGATCGTCGCATCGTGTTGTGCTATCAGCCGCATCATCGCAATCGCACGCGCGGATTATTTCAGGAGTTCATCCCAGCCTTTGATCTCGCAGATGTTTTGATCCTTTCAGAGATCTACGATGTTCCTGGCCGCGAAGCAGCAGAGGATGCGGATGTTTCGTCATCGCAGTTGGCGGATGCGGTGCGGGAGCGCGATGCGCAAGCCGGACGATCGCGAACGATTGTTTTTGCTGAAGACCTGCCAAAAACCGAATCCGCTATTCGTTCGATCGTCGGCCCGCAGGATCTCTTGCTCATGATGGGCGCAGGAACGATTGATGGTTTGGCGAGGAAGATCGCTGAGAAAAAGTGATAACGTATGACGAACGATTTGTATCTTGAACTTAAATCTCTCCCGGGTTTTGTTGAAAACGAGCCCATGGCAAAGCATACGAATTTTCGTATCGGCGGCGTGGCGCGATACTATGTTGTGGCATCGACGAAAGAAGCGTGTATTCACGCGATCGAAGTTGCTGAACGGGCGGGGATTGCATGGTACGTATACGGTGGCGGATCGAATCTTCTCGTTGCAGACAAGGGATTCGACGGATTGATGATCCAGGTCGGATTTCGATCCATGGAGGTGAATGGCGAAGAGATCGTGTGCGATGCTGGTGTGATTACGGCGCTCGTTGCACGAAAGGCCGCGGAAGCAGGATTAGCGGGATTCGAATGGGCCGCGGGGGTTCCGGGAACGATCGGTGGAGCGATTTACGGGAATGCCGGATGCTATGGCGGCGAAATGAAGGATGCGATCGTATCGGTCGATGCCTATCGATTATCGGACCGTCAGTGCGTTACGTTGACGAATGCGGAATGTGGATTCGGATATCGTGAGTCGCATTTTAAAAAAGATAGACATATCATTTTCGGTTGTACGCTCCGTTTGGTTCCGGGTGATGCGAAAGCGTCTCTTCAGCGCATCGATGAAATCAATGCCAAGCGAAAAGAAAAACAGCCGCTCGGCGAATCAGGCGCCGGGTGCATGTTCAAGAACGTGGAATTCGCGGATGTTTCCGAAATCGCGCAATTGCAATCAGAAGTCGATGTTCCGGCGTCGATGATCGCATCAAAGACGATCGGTGCAGGATGGCTCATTGATCATGCGGGACTTTTGGGGCGACGGATCGGAAATATCGAGGTAAGCCCGAAGCATGGAAATTTCCTCATCAATCACGGCGGCGGAACGGCAGACGAAGTCGCACAGCTTGTTTCGATTTGCCAGATGGAAGTTCGGAATCGTTTCGGAATCCGTTTGCAGACCGAGGTTCAGTTCGTGGGTTGGTAGGAATTCTTACCGTTCGTCTGGTATAATGATCTCAACATGTCTCTTTTTGGTCCTTTTCGTCGGTGGTATTGGCGGTATTTACGCCCGGAAATCCATGGCGTTGCGTGTTTGATTGAGTGTGAGGGATCGATTTTAATGATTCGACATTCTTTAAGTCGAAAAACGGCGTGGACATTGCCAAGCGGGAATATCGAGAAGGATGAGGATCCGTTGGATGCGGTGATCCGTGCGACGTATGACCAAGTCGGGATCGAAGTCGATGATGCGAGGGAAATCGACACGGTCTTCAGCAGTCGTCGTCAAAAACAGGATACGCTCCACTGTTTCCTTATCCATGTGGAGGATTTGGCATTCCAGATCCATGACGATCTCGTGGAAGATGCGAAGTGGTTTCCGGTAACGCATTTACCGGAGTACATGTCGCTCGTCGCAAGGGCTGCGATCGACCGCATCCGATTCGAGACGCTCTCAGACGCTTGTCACGAGAATCCGAATGAAGGCGTGTGCCAGGTGAAGTAGCTTTTTTATTTCCCTCGGACTATAGTAAAGGGGAACTTATTCGTAACCTCTATAAAATCTATGTTTATCGATGTAAAAGCGCAGGGGCTCGAATTGACGGACGCCCTCAAGACGTACGCGGAGGAAAAATTTACGATGCTGGAAAAATACGATGATCAAATCGTGGAAATTCGTTGTGAATTGAAAATGGATTCGCATAAGCATCAGCATGGCGATGTCTACGCCTGTACCGGGCATCTCTTTGTGCCGGGAAAGGATTTCTTCGTTGAAAAGCAGGAAGCGGATCTCTACAAGGCGATCGATAAGGTGAAAGACCATTTGCAGGAAATGATTGTTGAATGGAAAGAGAAGCGACGCGATTCAGAAGGTGAGCCGGCCATGGAGTAATCGGTAGGGGCGGGGTTTTCCCGCCCTGAGTTACATAAAAGATGTCGCATAAACGACATCTTTTATGTATGCGTGCGCGAGCGGGTATATATAGATAATGTTTAACGTTTTACGACGCACGACTTGGGGAAGTGGGAGGTGGTTTGTTGGAGGTTTTTGTTTGTGAAAAGGCTGGTGGAAATAAAACACGGAAGATTGTTCGTTTCACGCTGTTTTTTATCTTAAACGAGCTTTTTTTAGCAGGGACTTTATTCTATTGTTCAAAAGACCATTTTACGCTACGATGGCCGAAACTATGGGAATTCTTACCAAGATTTTTGGAGATCCGAATGCGAAGGAAATTAAGGCCATTCAGCCGATTATTGATCAAATCAACGCCCTTGATGCTGAGATAAAGGCATTATCAGACGAGGAGATTCGAGCGCGGATTTTGGGGATTCGAGAACGAATCGCGAACGGGGCGTCGTTAGATGATGTTTTGGTGGAGGTTTTTGCGTTAACGCGTGAGGCGACCTATCGCACATTGAAGCAGCGTCAGTATGACGTTCAGCTCATTGGTGGCGTGGCATTGCATCGCGGGACGATCGCGGAAATGCGAACAGGTGAAGGAAAAACGCTGACGGCTGTTGCGCCGGTTGTTTTGAACGCGCTTTCTGGGAAGGGCGTTCATTTGATTACCGTGAACGATTACCTTGCTCGACGCGACGCAGCGTGGATGGGTCAGGTCTATAATTTCCTCGGATTAAGTATCGGTTGTATCCAGCATGAGGGAGGATTTTTGTACGATCCGAATTTTACCAATGAGCCGAAGCATGATGTGGAGCGCGATGCTACAGGGAGCTTTAAAGTCGACATGGATTACATGCGTCCGTGTACGCGTCGTGAAGCGTATGCCGCGGATATCACGTACGGAACGAACAACGAATTCGGATTCGACTACTTGCGCGACAATATGGTGCAGCGCGTGGAGCAAATGGCGCAACGGGAATTGAATTTCGCGATCGTAGACGAAGTCGACTCGATTTTGATCGATGAAGCGCGAACGCCGTTGATCATTAGCGGTCCTGCATCCGAACCAGCGGAGTTGTACTATCGCATGGCGGATCTCGTGCCTCGTTTGGAGGCGGATGTTGATTATAAGATCGATGAGAAGCAGCGTGTTGCCACGATTACGGAAGATGGTATTACCAAGATGGAGGAATGGCTTGGCATGGGGAATTTGTATACCGCAGAAGGCATGCGAACGGTGCATCATCTTGAGCAGGCTTTGCGCGCACAGGTGTTGTACAAGAAAGATAAGGATTACGTCGTGAAAGACAATGAAGTGTTAATCGTTGATGAATTCACCGGACGTTTGATGCCGGGTCGTCGCTATAGCGAGGGGTTGCATCAGGCGATCGAAGCCAAAGAGCGCGTGACGATCCAGCGCGAATCCATCACGCTTGCAACGATTACCTTCCAAAACTTTTTCCGTTTGTACACGAAGCTTGCAGGTATGACCGGTACGGCGGAAACGGAAGCAGAGGAGTTTTATAAAATCTACAAACTTGATGTGCTCGTGATTCCGACGAATCGCACAGCTCAACGCAAAGACCTTCCGGATCGCATTTATAAAACGGAGATAAGCAAATTCCGTGCCGTGGTCGAAGAGGTGAAAGAACGGCAAAAGAAGGGTCAGCCGGTGTTGATCGGTACGGCATCGATTGAGAAGAATGAGATCCTCTCGGCGTTTTTGAGCGAGGCGAATGTGCCTCATGAAGTGCTGAACGCGAAGAACCATGAACGCGAAGGTGCGATCATCGCTCAGGCTGGTCGCCGGGGCGCGGTCACGCTCGCCACGAATATGGCTGGACGCGGTGTGGACATCATTCTTGGTGGAAACCCGCCGGATAGCGAGGAGTCGAAAGCGGTTCGTGAACTTGGCGGTTTACACGTCCTTGGTACGGAGCGTCATGAATCCCGTCGTATTGATAACCAGCTTCGCGGACGTGCTGCGCGCCAGGGTGATCCTGGTTCCACGCAGTTTTTCCTTTCGGTTGAAGATGATCTCATGCGTATCTTCGGAGGTGATCGCGTGAAGCGGGTGATGGAGGTCCTTCATGTACCGGATGACATGCCGATCGAGCATAAGATGCTCTCCTCTTCCATGGAGCAGGCGCAAAAACGCGTGGAAGGTCACAACTTCGATATTCGAAAACATTTGATCGAATACGATGATGTATTGAACAAGCATCGCATGGCGATTTACGGGCGACGCAAGAAGATTTTGTTGGCTTCCATGGAACGAACGAATGAAGGCGAACGTCCATTGAAGGCGGTGATTCTTGAAGCGATCGAAGGTGAAGTCGAACAGCTCGTGATGTTCCATACCTCGGCGGAAGATCCTGCATCATGGGACATGAAGGCGATCGAAGACGGTTTGAAGACGATTTTGCCGCCAACGCAAGACGTGGGTGGAAAACTCACCGTGTGCCGAACGGATCTTGATGGGAAGCTCGATCTCGCGGAACGTCGTGATTCATTGGTGAAGTGTGTTATGAATTGGGTGAATGAATCCTATGCGGCGCTTGAGGAACAGATCGGTGATCCTGCGGCGTTGACGGATGTCGAGCGCGCGATTTCATTGCGAGCCATTGATGATGCGTGGATCGGTCAGCTCGAAAACATGGGTCATCTTCGTCATGGCATTGGCCTTCAGGGCTACGGTCAGCGCGATCCGCTCGTGGAATATAAGAAGCAGGCCTACTTCATGTTCAATGACATGCAGTCGCAGATTTCCCGTGATATTGCACATATGGTATTTCGTATCCAGATCCATCGTGAAAGCACGGTGGCCGCGAATGCGACCATGGAAGAAGGCGCAGAGCGTCAGGATACGGTGGTTGAATCGCATGGTGATGTTGGGCGAAACGATCCATGCCCATGCGGGAGCGGAAAGAAGTTCAAGAAGTGCCACGGTGCGTAAAAATTGGTAGGGGCGGGGTTTCCCCGCCCTTTCGGTATCTACGAAACGAATTATTCTGCAAAAAGATATGCCTCAAGAACAATCATCAGACGATAAAGTCTATAAGCAGATCACGGATTTCGTGTATGAGACGTGTATCCATAGCAAAACGCCACGATCCGGGTTGTGGTTTTTGGGGAGCGGTCAGCAGTCTGTGGCCGAGCATTTGTTCCATACCGCGATGATCGCGTATGCGCTCGCGCATTTGGAACCGAGAGTCGATCGGCATAAGGTGGTGCTCATGGCGTTGTTCCATGATATCGGCGAAGGACGAACGTCTGATCATAATTACGTGCATCAGCGATACGGTCGGCTCGCGGAAGGGGAGGCGGTGAAGGATATCGCAAACAGCCTTCCGTTCGGTGGAGAAATCCTCGAGCTTTTCCAAGAAGAGCAGGCACGGGAAACTTTGGAAGCGCAGCTGGTGAAAGATGCGGATCAGCTTGAATGGATCACCACGTTGCGCGCGGAAGAGGTGAAAGGGAATGCGAAGGCAAAGGAATGGATCGAGGTCACGATGAAGCGGTTGAAGACGGATGCCGGGAAACGGATAGGGAAGCATTTGATTGAAACGCATCCTGATGCGTGGTGGTTTGATGTGAATGACGCCTGGTTCGTAGATCGGAATGCTGGAGACCGCGAATGGGGAAAGAAAGGGGAAGAGTAAACGCTATGTCCCAATCTCGTCACGTAAAAATCGTCGTGTTTGTTCCGGAGTCGCATGCGGATGTGGTTCGCGAAGCAATGGGAAAAGCAGGCGCTGGAAAGATCGGGAATTATACGTTTTGCAGCTTTTCTTCAAAGGGCATCGGACGCTTTAAGCCTGAAGATGGCGCGCATCCGGCTATTGGTGAGGTTGGGAAAATGGAATCAGTGGAAGAGGAGCGGATCGAAGTGGTATGCGAGCGGAGTTTGTTGCAGGATGTTGTCGCTGCCATCAAGGGAGTTCATCCGTACGAAGAAATCGCGATGGACGTGTATCCATTGGAGGAAGTCTAAAAGATGAGATTGTACGAATGCGGATGAAGGCGTAGTCTAGAACCGAAGAAATTGATATGCGATACAACAAGCTTATTCGCGACAAGATTCCTGAAATCATCCGTCAAAAGGGTGGTGTTCCGGTGACGCATGTTGCCGATGATGCAGAATACTGGCAGAAGTTGAAAGAAAAATTACATGAAGAGGTGCAGGAATTCGATCAAGACGAGAGTTTGGAAGAATTTGCGGATGTGTTTGAGGTGATCACGGCGATCTTGGAGGTGAAGGGGTGGACGATTGAACAGGTTGTGAAGAAGCAGCAGGAAAAACGTGAAGAACGAGGGGCGTTTACGCAGAAGATTATTCTGGAGGAGTCTTAGGTAAATATATGAAAAAAATCAAATTCCGTGAGTTTCTTGCAAAGGAGATTTTAGCAGGTCGAAAGACGTCTACCTGGCGATTATTTGATGATAAAGATCTTGATGCTGGAGATCGAGTTGAATTTTTGGTGTGGGAGACTGGAGAAAAATTTGCAGATGCGGAAATTATTAAGATGGAGGAAAAGAGATTAGGGGAAGTTGAGGAAAAAGATTTTGAGAAGCATGAGAAGTACGAGAGTCCCGAAAAGATGCTTGAGGAATATCGGAAGTACTATGGGGATGTAGTTACGCTTGATACGCTCGTGAAGATATTGGATTTTAAACTTTTATAGATATGCTCAAGCTCGGAAAATACCGTCACTATAAGAATAAAGAGTATGAAGTGATTGGCGTGGCGCATCATAGCGAGACACGAGAAGAGCTCGTGGTGTATCGTGCGCTCTACGGTGAATTTGGGTTATGGGTTCGTCCGCTCTCGATGTTCATTGAACATGTCGAGGTAGATGGAAAGGTGATGCCGAGATTCGAATACATTGGGGAGTAAATATCTATGAGTATCTCTTTTAACCATCCAGGCGTGATCTCCGGCATGTCGGAGCGTGTGGATGGTTCCATGATTTGGTGGAATACGTTGCCGGTGAACGAAGCGGTTCGTCAAAATCGTGATCGATATTTCGAGAAGATAGGTGTAGATCCTGCTCGCGTTGTCGCTGGTGGTATTATTCACGGTACGCGCGTAGTGAAGGTTGGTGATGAGCACGCGGGTCAATATCTTCTGAATAGCGATGGATTGATTACGAATGTTGCTGATGTCGTCTTAAGCGTCACGGCTGCGGATTGTATGCCGGTATTCTTTTTTGATCCGGTGACGAAGAGCGTGGGGATGGCACATGCAGGATGGCGCGGGCTTATTGCTGGGGTATTGGAAAACGTCATTCGGGAAATGGGTCGTGCATACGGTTCTCGTCCAGAGGATATTCGCGTAATCATTGGTCCGCATATTCGTGCATGTCACTATAAAGTCGGCGAAGACGTGGCTGCGCAATTCGCAGAAGAGAATGTGGATCGTCGCGATGGTCAACTGTTTGTGAGGCTCGCAAGCGAAGCTGAAATGCGACTTCGAGGATTGGGTGTGAGCGAGATCTCCGTTCATCCTGCGTGCACGTATAAAGATGAACGGTATTACTCCGCACGTCGAGACAAATCCGATCCGTTGGAAGGGATGGTGGCGTATATCGGACTGAAAGTTTAGATTCGTTTTTATTTCATATTGCAAGAGCCTCACGTACCTACTTGGTTCGCGAGGCTCTGGATGAGTCGTCCGAGTTTGAGTTACTCGGATGTTGAGGCTACGGATGCCTCGGAAGGTTCGGATGACGGAGGTGGAAGTTTCTTCCACTTTTTTGTGCCACCTTCGCCGCTGACATAGGCGACAAGTTTCTTGTTTTGGAGGTGGGTAAGTACTTGGCTGACGCCGTTCGTTTTCATTCCATTCGTATGGGCGGCGAGCATTTGCGTGGTCGGCTCCTGTTCGCTGGTCTGATCGAAAGCTTGAAGAACGTCTTCTTCTTTTGCGGTAAGTCTTAGAGAAATTCCCATGGTACCTCTAAAGGTTCGATGTTGTATGTTCCGGTTGATCTTGCGATCGTCGCGACGGTAGCGAATTTTGGCCGTATGGTCAATAGATAGGAGATATGGCATGCTTATCCGCATGAATACCTCCCTCATCATCTTCGATTTTGACGGCGTGATCGTCGATTCGTTTCAATCTGCGCTTGAAGTCGTGCGTGAACATCAGCCCAATCTCGTGATTCATGAAGACGAATATCGCGAATGTTTTGAGGGGAACGTTTATGAGGCGGCTGAGGAAAAGAAGTTCTGTTTCGTTTTTTCGGGTTTCTTTGATCAGTACCTTCCGAAAATCCTTCAACGAGATCCTGTGGAAGGGATTTCAGAAGTCATTCGACATCTTGCGGAATCCCATTCGCTCTCATTGATTTCCTCTACGGATTCTCGCGTGCTTCGGGAGTGGCTTGAGAAGAGTCGTTTGCTTGAATATTTCAAAGATATTCTTGGCGCGGATGTTTCTAAGAGTAAGGTTGAAAAGTTCGAGATGCTTTTTCAGAAGTATGGCGTTGAAGCAAAAGATTGCGTCTTCGTCACAGACACGCTCGGAGACCTTCGGGAGGCGAAAAAAGTCGGAGTTCGATCTATCGCCGTGACTTACGGATTCCATAGTGAAGAAACTTTGCGAAAAGGCGAATTCGCCGCACTCGTGCATCATGCAAGCGATATCGTGAAAGCGGTTGAAGTTGCTTTGAAATAGAGACACGAATGAGGTAGGCTGTTTTCATATGGAGCCGAAACTATTTATTGCAACAAAGGCCTTCATTCTTCATAAAGGCAAGGTGTTGATTTTGAGAGAGGCTGGATCTTATCAAGATGGTTCGAACGTCGGTCGGTTCGATCTTCCAGGAGGTCGATTAAAGCCAGGTGAGCGATTCGATGAGGCACTTCGTCGTGAAGTGGGTGAAGAAACGGGTTTGAGCGTACAGATCGGCGGTCCAATAGCGGTGAATGAGTGGCGTCCAATTGTTCGTGAAGAGCAATGGCAAATCGTGGGCATCTTTTTTGCATGTACGTCAGAAGATGATGGGGTTAGATTGAGTGAGGATCATGATGCATTCAAATGGATTGATCCTGTGACATTTCGTGAACATGGATTGATTGAAAATTTGTATCCAGTGTTTGAGGCGTATCTGAAGAAGTAATCTTATGCAACTCATCCGCTCCTGCTCCTGGGAAGAAGTTTTTCTCTCTTGGTATCAAAACGAGGGAGAGAATCCGAATTGGATTAAGCTTGCGCAAGAACGTGGATTTGCATCGTGGGCAGATTGGCGTATCAACGGGTATGCGAAGCGTTTTGATTGTGCGAATGCGGAGTGGGGAATCTATGAGATCGAGAATCCGTCTGAGGTGATCGCGTCATGGTACGGTGGACCGTTTCGGACATGGATCGAGCGATTTTACGACGGGGCGATCACAAAAACCTTCGCAGAACTCGCGGATCGTTCCGGCATCCTTGAGCACAAAGGGGTTCGATCTATCTCGGAACGCTATCCACGTGAAACCATGATCACAGCCTTGGAGTTGAGCGACGGTCGTATGATGGTCATCGAAGGCATGCATCGCGCATGCGCGCTCGCCTTAATGCGAAAAGAAGGCCGTCCCTTTGAAGGGACTTTGAAATTTCTCATCGGAAAATCGTCTCTGTCTACGCTTCCGCCGGCGGGAGAGAATACGGATGTTTAAAGACATATGACGCAGGAACCATCTCATTCCTCATCGTTTTCCGTGCCGCGTGTAGGGGTTAACGTGATGGTCGTGAAAGATGGAAAGGTTTTGCTTGGAAAACGAAAAGGTGCGCACGGAGAAGGGGAGTACGCCTCTCCAGGAGGATCATTAGAGATGATGGAGTCGTTTGCGGCGTGCGCAACGCGTGAAACGTTGGAAGAGTGTGGAATACGTATCAAGAACGTGCGTTTTCAATTCTGTGCGAACTCACTTCATTTCGATCCACGGCATTACGTATGCATCGGCATGATCGCGGATTGGGAAAGTGGGGATCCGGTGAATCTTGAACCGGATAAATGCGAATCTTGGGATTGGTATGATCTTGATGCATTGCCGGAGCCTTTATTTATCTATTGCCGCATGGCTATCACATCTTATCGAGAGGGCATACGATGCATGGATTCCGATATCTGATTCCCTTCACCCTCTCCTCACTCCTCCCACTTATGAATCTTCCTCTCGCTTTTGAAAGCATTCGTGACATTCCCTATGAGATCCCGTTAACGCCTGATGCGCCGGATCGATGCTGCTCTGGAAAAGCGAAACTTCTTTTAAGTCTTTTTGATGATGTTGGCTATGAAGCACGAGTACGGATGTGCGAGTTTCGGTGGAGCGACGTTTCTCTTCCAGCATCCGTGAGTGAAATCCCGCATGATGATCTCTGTTCACATGTCTTCGTAGAGGTTCGCATCGATGGAGATTGGAAAGTGGTTGATCCAACGTGGGATCGCGGATTGTCTTCGGCATTCCCGACGGTAACCTGGGACGGTCTTTCGAGTACGCGCGTTGCTGTGCCAGCGATGAACTTTTTATCCGCGGAAGAGAGTCAAAAACGTTTCGATGCCGAGATGTCCGAAGAAGTGATCATAGCCGACCTCGAAAAGAACGGGGATTTCTATCGTGCGCTAAACGCCTGGTTGGCGGAAGTGCGAAACAAGAACCCCTAAATCCCCTTGTCAGGGGACTTGAGCGCGGTACTAAGAGCGTTTTTGCCTATCTCGTCTCGTATTATCAATCCTGAAAATCCTTAAATCCTGAGAATCCTGGTTCAGACGATTTACGGACACGGCCTGCTATACGGAATGGGTGAGAGATAGGCAGTGCCGTCCAAGTTGATGTCGTCTACGGTATTGTAGATGCCATCAGGCCCAAGTGATCGAAAGGTATCTGGGCGACAATCGGCTGGAGAGAATTCTCGTTCATTCTCGTCCAGGCTATACGGACTTCCCCATGGATCGCGCAGAAAAACTTCTGGAGCTGCGGTGATGGCTCCGCTTGCGGCCGCTTTGACGCGATTGAGCGATGTTTCCCAGTCCGTATAACAAGGACCGGTGGTATTCCTCATGTCCGTACTCGTTCGGCAACTGCAATCCGTACATCCATTAAGGGTGATATTGACGATCGGCGCGCTCTGTTCTTGTTGCGCGGCCATGTAAAGTTTTTCGAGGAGTTTTAAACTATTGCGCGCTTGAGCGATTCTTGCGCGTTCGCGGGTGTATTGCAGCGTCACCACGGAGATCGTTGCGATCAACCCGATGATAGCGATGACGACCAGGAGTTCGATGAGCGTAAAGCCTTTTCGGATACGCATATAGAAAGCAGTGTAGCATGCGAGCATATCAATTCGTCGATACGCGTGTTCGTGTTATACTTTTATCATCATGCGACTTTTTCATCCGCGCTCATCGCAAGCCCAGCAGTTTCGGAATTTTATTTTTGGCGTTGAAGACAGTCTCGTATCAACGGTTGGCGTGCTTTCGGGCGTCGCATTCGCAGATGTTCCGCGATCCATCATTTTTATCACCGGGATCGTGGTTATTTTTGTCGAAGCGTTTTCGATGGGCGTCGGGAGTTATCTTTCGGAGCGATCCGGTGCGGAATTCTTGCTTCGAAAAGAATCTTCATCTATCGCATCTATCCCTGCGGCGTTTTTGATGTTCGCCGGATATTTTTTTGCTGGATTCGTTCCGCTCTTACCGTACATGATCCTTCCAGTGGCTGCGGCGTTTCCGGTTTCCATCGCTTCGTCTATTCTCGCGCTTTTCTTGCTTGGCGTTTGGAGTGGAAGCGTTTCCCGAACGCGCATCTTCAGAAGCGGTCTTCGTATGGCTGTTCTCGGTGGATTAGCGATCCTGATCGGTATGGGCGTGGGTGCGTTCATGAAAGCTGTCGTATAAAAAATCTCCGTCACTCTGTTGTAAGTGAGGAGATTTTTTGATTGCTTCAACGTTCTGTTCTGTACCGGATTGCTATGGCAATTCGGTACGGTGAGAAGGTTAAAGGGGAAAGGGCGAATGAGCTGCGTTAGGACGCGGCTCGGATATTGAAGGCGCGGATATTGTTTCCGCGACTGACTTGATACAGATGGACGCTATCTCGAAGCTGCTCGTGCGTCATCCGAGGGGAAACGAATTGACTTGCGCCGATGGCATCGTAGATAGACCTCCATGCCCAGAGAAGTCGGTCGGCATGACTGCCTGAGAATTGATCGATGCTGATCACGACATCTTGCGATGCGAGATATTGCATCCACCACCCAGGCTGATTGCTTTCCGGCTGCTGCTCTTTGCAGTTGAATCGGTCGATCAACAGGATGACTCGATAGCCGTTCGCGATGGCTCGCTCGAGAATGCCGGTTGAATACATCGGCAAGCCGTTGCAGTCCATCGTGATTGGTTTTGCGTCACCTTGTGGTTCATGTGAAATGATTTCGGATAGCTGGCAGAGATACCATAGTCCATGTTCCGTGCTCAGACCTTGGCGTAGTTGTTCTCGTGCATTGAGTGGCGCGGGCATTGCGGGCTGTCTGGTCTTGTCGAATAGTCCGCTGGTTATAGTCTGCCGCGTATTCGGTGGCATGATGCGTTGCTTGGCGGTTGCTGCTGGAACGGCGGCCGCTGTCGGTACCTGTGGGAACCCCATGATGGTGTGATTGCCTCCAGGAGTGCGCGTCGGTGCCGTTGGCGGTGGCGTGGGTCGTCTCGATTGAGGCGGCACGTGTACGGCCACGGGCGGCGTAGGTGATCCGATACCGACCATGGTTCGCTTTGGAGCTGGTGGTTTCGAAGATGTCGAAGTCACTGCTTGCGGCGATGGTAGGACTTGAATGGCTCCTTCCATGTAGAGCGTCCGTGTGGGCGCGGTTGTGGGTGTCATTGCGACTGGCGCTGTGGCACGACGGGGCGGCATCATCATCGTCTTTTGTTGACGTGCTTGATCTGCCATAGCGGTCCATTCTTGATCCAGATCCGATGTGAGCGCATTTAGATCTGCACTTGCGGGTTGGTTTGCGAGAAACACTGCTCTGGATCGCTCGTACTCCTGTTGAGGCGAAAGGGTTGCCGTTGGATGTGCGGCTTTTGGAAAAGCTCGAGCTCCTTGGGCGGCCTCTGCGTAGACAGGGCTTCCTGGCGGCGGAAGCGGCGGTGGACCCTTGCGCTTCGTTTGTTCTACTTGCTTCCGTTGGGAAGGTTGGGTTTTTCCTGCTTGTGCTGCCGCGGGTTGTGTGACGATGATCGTCGGTAATTGCTTTTCTGGCTTCTTCGCTGGTTTGCGGCTAATACCGAAGACGTCTGCGAGAACTTGAGAGAGCGACATGATTGCCTCCACGATGCGGTTGTTGGGATGATGAGTCCCGGTTTGTGTGATTGTCGAGGTGCGTAGGATGCATCCTCATCTCGAGGTTCCATGCATGCGGCATGAAGCGTTGAGGTGAGGAGAGGAAAACGAGTGTTTTCCTCAATCCTGTTTGCGTCCGCGTGACGCGAGTTGAAGCTCGTTAGCTCCCTTCTCCGTTTCGCAGGAGAAGCGTGGATGGCAGCGTAAGTGGTGCTGCCTCGTCGCCGATCGTCGTGGGGTCGATTCCGGAAGCGAGGAACGTATCGAAGTTCATGCTGCTCTCTATCGTCGGTTTTTGGACCGTAACTTCTCCGGAAAATTCCTGATCGAACGCTCCGTTGAAGAGAAAGTTGATATCGTCATCGCTGATGGGTGTGTCGGCCAGGACGAGGCTAAGTTCTTCTTCGGAAGTGACGGTGGAATCGACGACTGCGCTTGAACGAGTGTTCATGGGAAAGTGCTCCGTATGAGGAAGTCATGAAACGCGATGTGCGTTTGAATGCTCCCTCGCTTCATCCCGCGAATATGTTTCGTGTGATGGAGTGAGGGGAGAGCGTAGACGAATGTCTAACGCTCTCGTAAGTCCCACCTAAGATCAGTTATTCTTCAATGGCTTCATCTTGCCGAATTCCGTATGGAGCCTTTGCCAGGCATTCGGGTCGCTTTTGAAGGCGTAGCGGAAGGCGATGTGATAGAGCCTTGTCCGAAGGGCCTGTCGTTGCCGTTCCGTGATTCCATAGTCTCGAGAGAGACATTCGATGGCCTCGACTTGTTCGACGCCGGCATTGGCATCAATTGCGAGTTGGCAAAGCTCTTTGAGAGAGCGACGGGTGGTGCGGGTATTGATCATGGTGGTGGAAAGTGCGACTGCGGTATTCATGGGATATCCTCTTTTGAGTGAGGAAGATGTGAAACGCGACATGCGTTCCATACTCCCTCGCTTCATTTCACGAATGTTGTTCGCGCCCTGAAGTGAGGGGATATGTCGAATCACCGGAATAAAGATCTAAAAACCGGCGTCTTTTTTGAGGAGAGCCGGTCATATTTTTGGCTTTGTTATCACAAAACCGAACATCTGTTCTTTTTCGACCTTGATGCGTCGGTCGTCTCTCCTCGCTCTAGGGTTTGGAAGGGGCTTCCGGATCTTCTAGAGAACAAATAAAGATAACATAAAATGGTCATTTTGTCAAGTCTAGCTGCCAATTAGGACGAGATCGACTTTTCCCTTGCCATTTTGCCCACTCGGGGGGTACACTCGGCCCCATATTATGGCTACCACGAAGAACGTTTCGACTCCGAAGAAGTCGTTAGTGAAGCGGGCATTACTCGTTTTTGTGCTTTTCCTCGTTGCGGGTTCTATCTCATATCCGCAAGGGGCTAATTGGCTCATTGGACGTGTAAACGCCCTTACGAGTGCAAAGATCCCATCTGTGAATTTCCCGATCGTCCTTGGTTTGGATTTGCAGGGAGGGACGCACCTGGAATACGTCGCTGATCTCTCAAAGATCCCGGAAAAGGATCGACAGAGCGCGATGGATGGCGTCCGTAACGTGATTGAGCGTCGCGTGAACCAAATGGGTGTTTCAGAGCCAACCGTGTTGACCACCAAATCCGGTGAACAGTGGCGTCTTACGATCGAACTCGCAGGTGTTCGTGATATTAATCAAGCCATTAAAATGATCGGTGAAACGCCGATCTTGGAATTCCGCGAAGAGAATCCGGATGCAGGTCGTGCATTGACCGAAGAAGAAACGAAGGCGTTGAACGCGGAAAATGAAACGCGGACAAAGGTTGCGGAAGAAGCGCTTACGCGCGTGCAATCAAGCGCGAACTTCGATGAAGTCGCGCGTGATCTCCAGAAAGATCATGCCTACGTTTCTGGCGCGGTTGATGCTGGATGGCTTTCCGAGAACACGACTTATGCGGGACTTTTGGATGTTCTTCAGGGCCAATCGGCCGGTCTCGTGAAAAAAGTCGTTGATGATGGATCGACGTTGGCTGTGGTTGATATCAAGGAAAAGAAGTCGATCGGTTCTGAAGTAAGCGCAGCGCATCTTTTGATCCAGTGGAAGGGAGCGGAGCGCAGCACGGCGACGACCACCAAAGAAGAAGCAAAGGCATTGATTGAAAAGATTGCAAAAGAGGCGACTTCAGAAAACTTTGACACATTGGTTCGTAAATATTCGCAGGAGCCTGGTGCGGCAGAGACGGGTGGGGATTTAGGTTGGTTCAAGAAGGGGGACATGGTTGAGGCCTTTGAAAATAAGGCATTCGGGATGGAAACGAATAAAATCTCCGAGGTTATTGAAACGCCATTCGGATTCCACTTGATCAAGAAGACTGGTGAACGTCCTCGTGAGGATATGCGCGCCACGATCATCGCTGTCGCAAAGCAGCGGCAGTCGGATATCGTTGATAGCGAACCGTATAAGCGTACGGATTTGACCGGAAAGAACTTGCAGCGCGCCACGCTCGATTTTGATCCGCAAACGGGTTCTGCGCAGGTCTCGCTTCAGTTCGACGGCGAAGGATCGAAGATGTTTTCGGAAATCACACGTCGCAATATCGGCAAGCCGGTCGCGATTTACCTCGATGGAACGCCGATCAGTATTCCGACGGTTCAGAATGAAATTCCAAGCGGTCAGGCTGTGATCAGCGGAAACTTTACGATTCAGGAAGCGAAGGAGCTTTCGCAGCGTTTGCAGGCTGGTGCTTTGCCGGTTGCGATCTCGCTCGTCGCCCAGCAGTCCGTTGGTCCGGTACTTGGAGCAGAATCGGTATCCGCTTCGCTCGTGGCTGGATTGGTCGGATTCCTCTTCGTGATCATCTTTATGGTCATGTTCTATCGCGTGCCTGGACTCATGTCTGTGTTAGCGCTCGTGTGCTACTCGGCGATCGTGATCGCGCTCTTCAAGCTCATTCCGGTTACGTTGAGTATGTCCGGGATCGCTGGTTTCATCTTATCGATCGGCATTGCTGTTGACGCGAACGTGCTGATTTTTGAGCGCATGAAGGAGGAACTGAAGTCCGGAAAAGCCTTGGGATTAGCTATCGATGATGCGTTTACGCGTGCATGGCCATCCATTCGAGATGGAAACGCAACAACGCTGATCGTGTGTTTGGTGCTTTTCCTCTTCACGTCGTCCTTGATTAAGGGGTTTGCTCTCACGCTTTCCATCGGTATCGTGACATCGATGTTCTCAGCGATCGTGATTACGCGTGTGCTCTTAAAACTTGTTGCATTGACGCCGCTCGCACGAATCGCTCCGTGGCTCTTCTTGAAATCTCGCTCAACCAACGTCTAAGGTATGAATATCATTAAACTTCGTTCCGTGTGGTATGCCCTTTCAGGCATCCTTGTTCTCGGATCTCTCTTCTGTGTCGCTGTATTCGGTTTGAAATTCGGTATTGATTTCACTGGAGGGTCTTTGCTGTCGGTTCGTTTTGACCACCGTCCGACGTCGGTGGAAATTGAACGGGCAATGGATGGTCTCGATGTTGGATCTGTCGTGATCCAGCCTGTTGGTGATACGGATGTGAATATTCGCATGAAGTCCTTGGATGATGTGCAGCATCAAGAAGTATTCGGTCGTCTCCAAAAGGCCTTCGCGAGTGCAAAAGAATTACGATTCGATTCTATCGGTCCTGCGATTGGGGCGGAATTACGTGCAAAATCCGTGACGGCGCTCATCGTGGCGCTCATCGCGATCGGGTTATACATTGCCTATTCATTCCGTGGCGTTTCTGGTGCGGTACAGAACTGGAAGTACGGCATCGTAACCTTGATTTCCGCTCTGCATGACACGATTATTCCAATTGGGGTATTCGCCGTTCTCGGAAAGCAGATGGGGCTTGAAGTGGATACGACATTCGTCGTCGCCATCTTGACCGTGCTTGGGTATTCCATCAATGACACGATCGTCGTCTTGGATCGTATCCGTGAGAATTTGCGTCGCATGAGCGGGTCGTTTGAGCATATCGTAACCGAGTCGTTGAGGCAGACGTATGTTCGATCGATCAACACGTCTATGACGACGTTACTTTCACTCGTCGCGATCTTCTTTTTCGGAGGGATGACGCTTCGTCCGTTTGCGCTCGCCTTGATCATCGGTATTGTCGTCGGAACGTATTCCTCCATTTTCATCGCCAGTCCGATTTTGGTGACTTGGAATAAATTGAGCAAGAAGTCGTAGGGTAGGGCGTGGGGTGTGGTAGGACTCGGGAAACCGGGTCCTTTTTGTTGTCTGAACTATTCTGTAATCTCGTTCGTGTCCTTCTGCGACAAGGGAGAGATAGGAGATGCGTTCTGTGCTATAATAGCTTCCATGGAGGATATTCCACTCACAGCGGATCCGACGATTGCCGCGGGGTTCTCCGATTGGTTGAATTACGAAGCGTACGTGACGTTTTTCGATCGATTATTAGCCCAAATGGGTCAGGATCCAATCAAGGCCATGTGGTTTATTATTTCACATGGCGGTTGGATTGTCTTTGTGATTTTGGCGTGGTACGCCTTTACGGAATTGTTTCTCGATTACAAACAGGGGAAGACGATCTCGAAGAAAAAATACGTCTTACTCGCTATTGATGTCCCTCGTGAATCGGAACAAAGCGTGAAAGCCGTTGAAAATACGTTTGCTCATTTGGCGGGTGCGCATTCACCGGCGACATGGACGGAAAAGTGGATGGACGGAAAAGTGCAGGATTGTTTTTCCATTGAAATCATTTCCATGGAAGGGCATTTGCAGTACTTGATTCGATGTTTGGATAAATTGCGGGATTTGGTTGAAGCTTCGATCTACGCCCAGTATCCGACGGCGGAAATTTCCCAGGTAGGTGATTACGTTCCTTCGGTGCCGTCAAAATACCCAGATGAGGAGTATGAGTTATACGGGAATGAGCTCATGCCCGTGAAAAGCGACGTGTATCCGATTAAGACGTATGTTGATTTTGAGCATTCCTTGACCGGTGAGTTCAAGGATCCGCTCGCTGCGGTTCTTGAGGCTTTTTCGCGTTTAGGTCCTGGCGAACAAGCTTGGTATCAAATGATCCTCATTCCGATCGATCAAAAGGATTTCGGGGTCAAAGCCCAGGCGGAAGTCTCGAAGTTGAAAGGCGATCCTCCGAAAGTGGCCAAAAAGAGCATGGTGGAGGAATTGTTGGATTTCCCGGTCAAGCTGATTACGGGCATTGGTGCGTCGTTGCTTGGTATGGCGGTAGGGGAAAAAGAGGCGAAAAAGGATGATAAGACCATGAAAATGCTCATGCTTTCCCCTGGTGAGCGCAATGTGATCGAGGCGATTGAACGCAAACGGTCGAAGATCCAATTTTTGTGTAAAATTCGTTTCATTTACGTGGCGAAAAAAGAGGTTTTTTCCAAGCCGCGAATCCTTCAATCGTTCATTGGAGCCATTAAGCAGTTCAATGCGAATGACCTTCAGTCCTTAAAGCCGGAGAGTAAAAAAGTGGGCGTGAGCAGCACGATTTTGCTCATGAAAGAGCGTCGGAACAATCGGCGTAAAAACAAGCTGATCGAGGCGTATCGAAACCGTTCACCCGGCATGGGTCTTCCGCCGTTCCATTTAGGCGTTGATGAAATTGCGAGCTTGTGGCATTTGCCGGTTGTGAAGAACGTGAAGGCTCCGCAGCTGAAGAAGACCGAGGCGAAGAAGATCGAGCCTCCGATCAACCTCCCATTCGGTTAGTTCCGTACCATTCCTCCCATGTCCCAACCCAATTCCGAATTGAATATCGATCCAAATGGCATTACGCTGTTCGCGCAAACGAATTTTCGTAATCAACAGCGGAGATTCGGGATTAAGTTAGACGATCGGCGTCGTCACATGTACGTCCTTGGAAAAACGGGTATGGGCAAGACGACGTTGCTCGAAAACATGATCTTGTCCGACATCTATGCTGGGCATGGATGCGCGTACATCGATCCGCACGGCGATACGGCGGAAAAGATTTTGGATTTCATCCCGAGCTGGCGTATCAATGACGTGGTGTACTTCAATCCGGCGGATTTGGATTTCCCGATCGGATTCAATATCCTTGAAACCATCGGCGATGAGCAGAAACATTTGGTCGGCTCCGGACTCATGGGCGTGTTCAAGAAGATTTGGCCGGACGTGTGGAGTCCCCGCATGGAATATATTTTGCTCAACTGCGTGTTGGCCTTGCTTGATTTCCCAGGCGCTACGCTTTTGGGCATCAACCGGTTGTTGGTGGATAAGGATTACCGTCAGCGCGTCATTGAGAAAATCCGGGATCCGATCGTGAAGACGTTCTGGGTGGCGGAGTTCTCCTCTTGGTCTGAAAAGTATGCGACGGAAGCCGTGGCTCCGGTGCAGAACAAAGTCGGGCAGTTTTTGAGCGCAAGCGTGATTCGAAATATTTTGGCGCAGGTCAAATCCACGATCAATCCGCGTCGGATTATGGATGATCGCAAGATTTTCATCGTGAACCTTTCGAAGGGTCGTATCGGTGAAGATAACATGCGTTTGTTAGGTGGATTGATCATCACGAAACTTCAGTTGGCGGCCATGGAACGCGTGGATATGCCGGAGGCGGATCGAAAAGATTTCTTCCTGTATGTCGACGAGTTCCAAAACTTCGCCACGCCGAGCTTTGCGAACATCTTGTCCGAAGCTCGAAAGTATCGTTTGGCGTTGATTTTGGCTCACCAGTACATTGAACAGCTTGATGAGACGGTTCGCGATGCCGTGTTCGGTAACATCGGATCCATTCTCACGTTCCGTGTGGGTTCGCCGGATGCGTTGTACATGGAAAAGGAATTCGCTCCGGCGTTCATTCCTGAGGATCTCACGAGCCTTCCGAAGTACGGCATATATCTCAAGTTGATGGTGGATGGCGTTTCAACCGAACCGTTCAGCGCGTCCACGCTTCCCCCGATCGCCCAACGCACCGCGAGCATGGAAAAGGTGATTGCGGTTTCCCGTGAACGCTATGCCATGCCTCGTCAGGAAATCGAAGACAAGGTATTGAAATGGAGCGGCATGGAATCCGGATCTTCGGCGTCTGCGTCCCCGACGTTTTTGGTGAATGGAGAGGATCCGGATAAGGAGCAGGGAGAGGATGGTGCGAAAACGGCATTGCAATATCCGAAAATTGAGTCTGAAGAAGAATTGGAAGCGAAGCGCGAGCATGAAGGGGAGGAGAACGATCAGGAGCACGGCGGCCCTGCGGAATACCTTCGTTTTTCACCGGACCGTTTAGCGGCAATCCAGAAGTCGCAACCGGCGAAGAAGAAAGAAAAACCGAAATTCAAACATACGTGTTCGCGATGCGGTGCCGTATGGGAAATGCCAATCCAATTGGATCCAACGCGACCAATGTACTGTTCCGAGTGTTTGCCGTTGATTCGCGATGAACAGAAGGTGAAAGGCAAGGTCATGAAAGCGGCAGTAAGCGGTCGTCCACCGGAGGGCGTTGCGTTGGAAGAGGCGCCACCGGATCCGTCGCAAGCACATGTAAAATCGGACTCATTGGCCGCAGCGATGCGCGCTATTGAAGAAGGCGGTTCTGTAGCGATTCGAAAAAAGGCAACGCCTCCAGAGCCGAATCGTCCACGTATCGTCGTAGAGGATCCATCGCGGTTTGCGGAAATTGCGGAAAAAGAAGATGAAAGCGATGAGGAAGTTTCGCCGTTGCTTTCGGATATCGCCGAACAGCGTGGAGTTGCGGTTGATACACGTCGCAGCGTTGCGAATCCGCCAAAGACACTGTCTCCTGCGGCATCGATGCCGCGTCCTGCAACGTTGACCCCATCGCCTCCGTCTGGGGACGTGGGGACGCGTCAGGAAGGTGAGAATCAGCCGGAGCGTCAAACGATGGAACATCGTGAAACGGAAGAAGAGCGGCATAAGCGCAAACGTAAGCACCGTGATCGTCCGCGTCCGGAAGAGAAGCGACGGGATTCCTTGGAGCGTCATTTTGCGCATGTTGATCGTGAAGATGCTCGAGCGACGCTTCCGACGCCGATTTCTTCGGCAAGGCCTGTTATGGCTACGCCCGGTTCTGTATCGCCACGACCGTCTTCGTTATCTGCTGCTATCCCGCCACGGTCAATGGCGCCATCACCGACGTCTGCTTCGAGCGTGCCACGATCCGTGCCGCCTGCTCCTCCTGTAGTACCTTCTCGTCCGCCTACCCCTCCTGCGCCACGACCGGCACCGGTTCTTCCTCCGAAGCATCCTGCGGCAGCGCCTCCGTCGATACGGATTATTCCTCCGGAACGGCACGCGCTCGACAATTCTGTTTCCGCAGGGGATGATAAAGAAGATACGCCATCCGGTTCCGCAACGGTGTTTCGCGGTCAACGTCCAGTATCGCCTCCTCCGGTACCGAACCGTCCAACGCTGATTAAGGGCGGGATGCGCGTTCAGCCGGGTCAACGCATCACGTTTGATTCTTAACCTCTCTTCGTATGCCAGAACGCATTCAATTCACTACGAGTGATGATGTCGATATCGTTGGTCACTGGGTTTCCACGCCAACGACGATTGGCGGCGCGATTTTGCTGCATTCTATGCCGGCGACGAAAGAGTCGTGGGGAGCATTTCAGATGATCCTTGCAAAACGCGGTATCGCATCGCTTGCGATTGATCTTCGTGGACATGGGGAATCGATTCATGCTAATGGACGCGCGCCGCTTGATGCTCGGGCGTTTTCGGATGAAGAACATCTCTCTTCCATGGAAGATGTGCGCGGAGCGTACGAGTGGATTCGTCGTCGCGGCATTGATCGGGAACAAATTGTTGTTATCGGCGCTTCGATTGGCGCGAACCTTGCTTTGCGTTTCCTTACGGAGTATCCGACGCTTCCTGGCGCGGTGCTTTTAAGTCCTGGTTTGAATTACCATGGCGTTCGAACGGATGATATTGTGCGATACGTCGCCCCACATCAGAGCGTATGGATGACGGCTTCGGCTGGTGATGACGACGAGAGCGCGAATGCCGCGAATACGCTTATGGATCAATTGGAAGTGGACGTAAAAGTTTATCATCGGCTTAAATTAGCGGGTCATGCGATGAAAATGATTGATGGCGATGCGGCGTTGATGGGTGAAATCGCCAATTGGTGCCGTGACACGATTCAAAACTTCGATATTTAATTTAAATCGTTTTCATCATGTCTCTCATTCAGTCCGCCATCCTCGGCGTTGTACAAGGGGTTACGGAATTTTTCCCGGTCTCATCAAGCGGGCATTTAATCCTCGTGCCGGTGCTTTTTGGGTGGCGCGACCAAGGTGTTGCTTTTGACGTGATGCTCCATGGTGGAACCTTACTCGCTCTCTTGTGGGTTTTTCGTTTGGATATTTGGAGGTTGCTTCACGGGACGTTCGTTAAACCGGAAAAAACTACGCAACGTGAATCGTGGATGATTGTCAGCGCGGCTGTTCCAGGTTTGGCTTTCGGGTTCTTTTTTGGAGACGTGATTGAAGCGGCGTTTCGATCTCCGGTATGGGTGGCGTTCGGCTTGGCGTTTTGGGGCATTATCCTGTGGATTGCTGATGTGTATGCAGCCAAGCGAGCGCGATCTGTTACATCCGTGCAAACCATGACGTGGACGCAGGCGATGGTAGTGGGATTTTCGCAAATGCTTGCGTTCTTCCCTGGAACCTCTCGGTCTGGCATTACGGCAACTGGCGGGTTATTCTCTGGATTGGATCGAAAGACTGCTGTCCGTTTTTCGTTTCTCGTAAGCATTCCGACGGTTGGCGCTGCAGCATCGTACGGCATTCTCAAGCTCGTGAAAGATGGAGCTGGAGATGCGTCATTCCTCTCTCTTGCCGTCGGCTTCGCGAGTGCGACGATTGCAGGTGTGTGGGCTATTCGTTTTTTGCGAACCTATGTTGAAACGCATTCATTCAAATCCTTTGCGATTTACCGCCTCATCCTCGCGGCAGCTGTTTTGGTCTTGGTGCGCTAGGGGCGTGGTTGCATTGGTGTGCCTCGTTATGCCTCTTGGAACGCAAGCGGCGGGCATTGCGATCCCTTTTGAACGCGAAGAGCGAGTCGCGGAACCGATTGTCACAACGGATATCGCATCTGCGATTTTGGTTGATACGGCAAGCGGAAAAATTCTCTATGCTCATGAACCGGCAAAAACGTGGACTGCAGCGAGTTTGACTAAGCTCATGACGTCGCATGTATTTACGACCACACCAACGAAGTGGGAGGGGAATGCGGCGATTCTCAAGGCGGATGAAGTCGGCGGAGGACGTCTTCAGGTTTCATCTGGGAGCGTGATGACGTTTCGTGACATCCTCTATTCTGCATTGATTGGATCAGCGAACAATGCAGCGGAGGCTTTAGGTCGATTATTTGCTCCAAAAGCTGGCAAATCAGCATTCATCGCGCTCATGAATCAGGAGGCGGCGAATCTGGGTTTGGTCCAATCGTCGTATCATGACGCATCGGGCATGAATGAAAAGAATACGCTTTCTGCATACGATACGGCAGTTCTTATCGCAGAAACGGCAGAGGACCCTGAGGCTGCCAAAGCGATGTCACTCGCAACGTATACGTTTGCCATCAAAAAGCCGGTAGTAAAAAAGACGATCAAGAGCACAAACGACCTTCTGTTCAGCCAGAAAGATTTGGTGATTACGGCGGGGAAAACGGGATTCATCAATGAAGCGAAATATAACTTCGTTGTACGTGCGTATCCAAAGGGCGAGCCGGAAAAAGAGCTCGTCGCCGTGGTTCTTGGCGCGGATGTCCGTAAAACGTCGATCGACGATTCTCTCATGCTCATGCGTTGGGCATGGAGCGGATTTGATTGGAAAGCATCGACGTCAACGGTGTCTTTACCGAAAAATCGGAGTTTGGGCGATAAAGGAGAAGATGTGAAGGATTTGCAAAAATACCTCAATACGCATGGTTTTCTTATCGCCGCCAGCGGACCGGGATCTCCGGGAAAAGAGACGGCGCTTTTTGGCGCATTGACGAAAGCCGCCTTAATACGGTATCAAGAGGCGCATGCGGATGCGATTCTGACCCCGCATAAGGCCGTGAAAGGCTCGGGGTATTTGGATTACTACACGCGATTCGCGATGCATTCGGGCATGTAGACGGTTGATTGGGAGTCGTTGTTCTCAATCAACGGATCGACTATTTCCATGGCTAAAACCGTTCTCGTCGGCATGAGCGGAGGCGTTGACTCAAGTGTCAGCGCCGCTTTGTTGTTGAAGAAGGGGTATCGGGTGATCGGCGGTTTCATTAAGAATTGGTCGGATTCCAAGGATGCGTGGACAGGGGAGTGTTCGTGGCGAGGGGATCGACGGGATGCGATGCGCGTTGCGGCAGCATTGGATATCCCACTCATCACGTTTGATTTTGAAGATCTCTATCGTGCAAAAGTCATCGATAAGATGTTCGCGGAATATCGTGAGGGACGAACTCCGAATCCAGATGTGCTGTGCAATCAGGAGATTAAGTTCGGGGTATTTTTTGAGGCGGCAAAGCGGTTAAAGGCGGATTATATCGCGACGGGTCATTATGCCCGTTGTCGCGTAGACCGTGACGGCATCGCACATCTCTTGCGCGGAAAAGATCCGGAAAAAGATCAGAGTTACTTTTTGCATCGCATCCGTCAGGGCGCTTTGCGGAAAACGTTGTTTCCTATCGGTGATCTCGTGAAATCGGATGTCCGTACGCTCGCACGATCTTTTAAGCTTCCGACGGCAGAGCGGAAAGAAAGTATGGGTATTTGCTTTGTGGGAAAACTTCCTATGAAGGATTTTTTGCGTTCGCGCATTCCCTCGAGGCCGGGAGAGGTGGTAAACCAGGACGGCGTAGTGATCGGTTCGCATGACGGACTGGATGCGGTTACGATCGGACAACGTCACGGTTTTCGCGTTCGAATTCCAGGCGGACCATGGTATGCTGCAGCGAAAGACGAAAAGAAGGATCTCCTCATCGTGGTTGCTGGGCATGATCATCCGGCTCTGTACGCGTCGGGAGCGAATGTGGGCGGAATCCATTGGATCGCGGATTCGCTGAAAGCCGATGCCCGAGGGGTTTCGGTCGCTGTGCGCTATCGTCAGGAAGCGACGCCGGTTGAAATTGTTACGGCGACCGCATCTACCTGCCGTCTGATCTTTAAAAAGCCCGTTTTTGCCCTTGCTCCGGGCCAATCTGCTGTTTTTTATAAAGGGCAGGAGTGTCTCGGTGGAGGCGTTATTCGTTGAGATTTGTGCTCATGTGAGCGCTGGACCCTGATCTTCTTTTCGGGTATAGTTTTTAACTATGGCACGTCGTCCTCCCAGGCTTGAATGGATTTCTTTGTTATACCTTCTCCTTTTCGTGCTCGCAGTGCTTTCTCCTTCTCTTATTCGTCATGATTTTTTTGGCATTTCGGAAGATCACGTTGAAGAGGTTCTCATTTTCTTTTTTGGATTGACCGGTCTTGCGATATTCGGTTTGTATGAACGCTTGGTTGATCATAAAAACCAAGAGCATGTAGAGGTTGTGACGAATTTAGATCGGACAAAGCGGGAGCTGGTGGAATCGTATGAATATATCGGTGCCGTGAATCGTCAAATTGAAGCTTTGAAGAAGCTTGCGAATCAAACTGCCGGATCCATTGATGCAGAGCAGCATTTACGAAAAGAATTATTCCGATCTATCGCCGCGAGCGCTGCGGCGCTCGTACGTTCGGAACATGGGGCGATTCGTTTCGTTTCCTTGACGAAGCTCCGGACGCTTAAAGAATTCCTCGTTGATCCGAATGTGGCGATCTCTATTTCGAATAAGGATCTTCTCGAAGTCCATTTGCGTGATCGATCGCATCATTTTGTTCGTGATGAACAAGGTCGGAATGTCTTAGTCATCCCATCTTCACGAAAGGATATGGATGCAAAGGCGTTTTTACTTTTACCGACAAAGATGCAGGATAACCTGGAAATTGACGGAGGATTCCTTCGTGTCTATGCAAACCAGGCAGAATTATTGTATCGTGTATTGGCTCAAAAACAGCTAGAAGCCGAAGAGGCTTAAGTTTAGATCTACGGACCCGTCTTATGACCATACACGAACTTCGCCAGAAATTTCTCGATTTTTTTACCGAAAAGGGACATGCCATTATCCCTTCGGCTTCGTTATTGCCGGAAAACGATCCGAGCGTGCTTTTTAACACGGCTGGCATGCAGCCCTTGGTGCCGTACCTGAAGGGTGAGACGCATCCCATGGGGACGCGGTTGGCGGATGCGCAAAAGTGTTTGCGCACGGGTGACATCGACGAAGTCGGCGACAATCGCCATCTGACGTTTTTTGAAATGCTTGGCAACTGGTCGCTCGGCGACTATTTCAAGGAAGAATCCATCGCATGGTCATTCGAGTTTTTGACGTCCAGCCGTTGGCTTGGGATCGATCCGAAGAAAATTTACGTGACGGTGTTCGAAGGGGATGATGACGCGCCTCGTGATGAAACGTCCATCGGGATTTGGCGGGCGCAGTATGAAGTCAAAGGCGTTGTCGCGGATGTCGGCGTTGCGGAAAAGGATGAACCGGCGCATGGCGATGGTCCTCGAATTTACACGTATCCAAAAGCGAAGAATTGGTGGCCTGGGGCGATGGCGAAGGGATTGTGTGGACCGGATACGGAAATTTTTTACGATACCGGCCTTCCGCATACCCCGGCTTTCGGTCCGGTTTGTCATCCGAACTGCGATTGTGGACGTTTCGTAGAAATTTGGAACAACGTTTTCATGCAATTCAACCGCATGGAAGAAGGTGGTTCGCTTGAAGTCCTTCCAAAGCAAAACGTGGATACGGGCATGGGATTGGAGCGTACGGCTGCGGTCTTGAACGGGTTTTCAACCGTGTACGATCTCGATGTGTTCCAGGTGATGTTCCGTGGCATTGAATCGTTGTGCGATAAAACGTATGGATCGGATGCATCCGTGGATCGTTCCATGCGTATCATTGCGGATCATATCCGTTCCGCGACGTTTGCGATCGCGGATGGCATTGTTCCATCGAATGTCCAACAGGGTTATGTGATCCGTCGCTTGATCCGTCGTGCGATTCGCGAAGGTCTCCGTATCGGAATCTCGACGCGGTTCTGTGATCAGATCGCCAACGTGGTCATCGGTCAATTCGGTGAGCATTATCATGAACTTGAGGCGAAGCGTTTGGAAATTATTGCGGAATTCGTCAAAGAAGAGGAAAAATTCAGCAAGACGGTCGCGAACGGCGTCAAAGAGCTTGAGAAGATTTTGGAAAAGGGCGCGATGACGAGCGAACAGGCGTTCATGCTGTATTCTACGTACGGATTCCCGCTTGAACTCACGGAAGAAATCGTCCGTGAACGCGGAGGCGTGGTTGATCATGATGCTTTTAAGGCTGAGTTCGAAAAGCATCAGGAGCTGTCACGTACCGCATCCGCAGGTATGTTCAAAGGGGGATTGCAGGATGATTCGGCGGAGAGCGCTCGTTTGCATACGGCCACGCACTTGCTTCACGCGGCATTGCGAAAAGTTTTAGGTCCGCATGTCCAACAAAAAGGATCGAACATCACTCCGGAACGTTTGCGTTTCGATTTTTCGCATCCGGAAAAAATGACGCCGGAGCAGATCACAGAAGTGGAAAACTTGGTGAATGAGGCGATTAAGCGCGATCTTCCGATCAATTGTCAGCATATGAGCGTCAAAGATGCGGAAGCTTCGGGCGCGCTCGGATTCTTCAAAGAGAAGTACGAAAACCTTCCAAGTTTGAGCGTATATCAGGTGGGTGAAGATGCGGATTGGTTTAGTAAAGAAATTTGCGGCGGTCCTCATGCCGCGCATACCGGAGAGCTCGGATCATTCAAGATCCAAAAAGAAGAAGCCTCATCCGCAGGCGTTCGACGCATTAAAGCCGTGATTGGACAGTAGAAGGAACCCCTAAATCCCCTTATCAGGGGACTTTGGCGCGATGCTGAATGCATCGTGCCGATCCCAAAACCCACCCCTAACCCCTCCCTTCGGCAAGCCGAAAGGAGGGGAACTTCTTTTTAAGAATCATGATCTGATACCTACTTAGTACCGCGCTCAAGTCCCCTGATAAGGGGATTTAGGGGTTCCTCCAAGAGCGTTGACCCCTTTTCTTTTCTATGCTTGAATATCCTAATCAGGAGGTTTTTGGTTATGCACATTTCTCAATCAGCATCTCAACAAGACGGAGTCATTCAGCAGCAGGAGCGGATCGTTGATCTCGTTCCTGCGCAGCATCACGCGGAGCAGCTCCGGCTTTTTTCTGAAAAGTTCGGTGATTGTCACTCGGTGATCTATCATCCGTGTTGCCATACGGACATCGCACCATCCTTGGTGTTTCCAGAGGCGCGCGTGATCTACGTGGACTGTGATCCGGATGTCGTGGCTACGTTCGCTCTTCGTCCAG
Organism: Candidatus Uhrbacteria bacterium; assembly: GCA_018499965.2. Taxonomy (GTDB): domain Bacteria; phylum Patescibacteriota; class Patescibacteriia; order 2-12-FULL-60-25; family 2-12-FULL-60-25; genus 2-12-FULL-60-25. The sequence continues at coordinate 10,705 of JAHBAS020000024.1, read as the reverse complement.
ACCTTGAATTCGTTCATGCGGATGCCTTGCGGTACGATCCCAAGGTTCCTTTGGACATCGTTGTCTTGATGAACGCGTCTGCTGGTATGGATGTAGGGTGTCATCGATTGAATCTGGGTGGATACTTCATTTGTACGGAGCGGTTTGGTCTTGCGGCGAATATGCATCGCGATGAACGGTTTCAGCATGTTGCGGCAATCAGTCCGAACGGAGACGATTTCGAGGAATCATCAAAGGCGCTCGCGGAATACTTCCAGACCGTGGAAACGGATCAGGAGCTCGTTGATCGCTACCCCGCGGGTGGTTTTGGGCTTCAGCGTAATCTGCATCTGTACAGCCAATGCTACAACGTTTCCGTGGAGGGTTCGTTGCTCAATCGATACATCGACCTCTACGTTCGGGCAAAGTATGCGATGGCTAAGCTCGGCGATCCTAACGGTCCTGTTTTTGGGGATCCGACGGATACTGGCTCCTTGCTTTGGCCATTGCCTTATAAGCGTGGCAGCTCGGATACGATGCATGTGTTTCGCAAGTTGAGGGACTGATTTGCTCATTGGCACGTCATTCGGCGACCATTCCCAATCGGGGATGGTCGCTTTACGTTTTTCCGAGCGCCGTATCTTGATTTTCTTCATAATTATTGCTACGCTCGCGCCGCTGTCGAAGGAGGTTTTATGACCCTGAAAAAAGTTCTTTCAACGATGAAGGTAGTTGTCCTTTCTTTTCTTGGCGTAGGTCATCCGATCTACGACTTGCTCTGGGTGAGATTCTGAGTTGGAGGGATTGTGCGCCGTATTCAAGGATCAGGTGTGTCGATACGTGACGCGCCTGATTTTTTGTTATCCTCGATCCTTTTCCATTGATGGCTCATAGACACCATGCTATGCTTTTTTGGATATTTTTCTCTCAACCATGAGATAAATGAGCGCCTATCTTTCTATGTCATCTCAATCCCTCTACTTATCCGTCATCGTGCCCGTGTATAACGAAGAAGGGGCGGTTGCAAATTTGCATCGTGAAATTTTAGCCATGTGTTTGGGGATGGGGAGAGGGGAGAGGGTAGTGGGTGGCGGGATTGAAGAAAATGCTCCAACACCCTCCCCTCTACCCCCTACTCACTCCCCATTTTTCGAAATCATCTTCGTCAACGATGGTTCTTCCGATCGGACCATGGAGGTCCTAAAGACCCTGAGTCCCATTAAGATCGTGAACCTTCGTCGCAACTTCGGGCAGACTGCGGCCATGGATGCAGGGATTAAGGCTGCGAGTGGGCGTTATTTGGCCACCTTAGACGGCGATGGGCAAAATAACCCTGCGGACATCCCTCGGCTCATTGCAAAGCTGGAAAAGGATGATTTGGACGTTGTGAGCGGATGGCGTAAGAACCGTCAGGACAAGAAGTCCAAGCGTTGGGCGTCGCTTGCTGCGGCTTTCGTGCGGCGTCGTCTGATCAAGGACGGGATCCATGATAGTGGGTGTTCGCTCAAGGTCTATCGATCCGAGTGCTTTGATCGTGTGAACCTCTATGGTGAGATGCATCGTTTCATTCCCGCGATCCTCAAAATCAAAGGCTTCCGTATTGGCGAAGAAGTCGTTGATCATCGTGCGCGAACGACCGGGAAAACGAAATACAACTGGAAGCGGGGGGTGAAAGGGATTCTCGACATGTTCTCCGTATGGTTTTGGCACAAGTACGCTGCGCGTCCGCTCCATCTTTTTGGCGGAGCCGGTGTGGCGCTTATGGCGATTTCGGCCTTCGCGGGTTTCATGGCGCTCTATAAAAAGTTTTTCGCCTTCCAAGATCTCTCGAATAGCGCCATGACCAACCTTTCGATGTTCGGATTTTTCATCGGCTTGCTTCTTCTCGTTTTTGGTTTGGTTTCCGACATGCTTACGAAGATTTATTTCGGTGCTACGCTGGATCGTCCGTATGACGTCCGCGAGGTCATTGAAAACGGATGATATGCGCATTCTCCTCACAGGCTCTTCCGGTTTCATCGGCTATCATCTAGCCGAGACGTTGCTTTCCGAGGGGCATGAGGTGATTGGCGTGGATTCGTTGAATGATTATTACGATCCGTTGCTTAAACAAAAGCGAAACGAAGCCTTGTCGGCATTTTCGAAGTATCGTTTTCATTCCTTCGACATTGCGGAGGAGAGCGCGTTGAGCGATCTCGTTGGCACGGAAAAGCCGGATCAAATCATCCATCTTGCGGCGCAAGCGGGCGTTCGGTATTCGTTGGTGAATCCGTGGGCCTATGAGCGAGCGAATACGCTTGGCACGCTGAATGTTTTTGAAGCTGCGCGATTGCATGGGATCAAGCGGGTTGTGTTCGCATCGTCTTCGAGCGTGTATGGGAAGAACGAGAAAATCCCATTCGCGGAAAGCGACATGACCGATTCCCCGGTGTCTCTCTATGCTGCCACGAAAAAGGCTTGCGAGCTCATGGCGCATACGTATCACCATCTCTATGGCATTGAAATGATCGGCCTGCGTTTCTTTACGGTGTACGGTCCGTACTATCGTCCGGATATGGCATTGTTCCGTTTTGCCACGAAGATGCTCAAGGGCGAATCGATCGCGATTTATAATCACGGCAAGATGAAGCGTGACTTCACGTTTATCACGGATATCGTCAGTGGAATCAAAGGCGCGATGACGAAGAAAGATGTGGGCTTTGAGGTCTATAATCTTGGCGGGGATCATCCGGTGGGCTTGGAGGATGTCGTGAATATGCTCGAAGCTGCTTTGGGCGTTTCGGCGAAGAAAGAATATCTTCCCATGCAGCCTGGGGATGTGGTTGAAACCTACGCAGATATTTCAAAGGCACGCGCGGAGCTGGGGTTTGACCCGAAAGTGGGGATGCAGGAGGGGATTCAGGTTTTTGCGGATTGGTTTTTAGAGAATAGGGAGTGGCTATTAACGTTGAAAGAAGGAAGATAAGGTATGAAACGGATTTTGATATTGAATTACGAGTTTCCGCCGCTGGGAGGAGGAGGCGGCGTTGCCACGAGGCAGCTTGCGATCGGGTTTTTACGCATGGGATACCATGTGGACTGCGTGACCTCTTCCTTTGAGGGATTGAAGTCGTTTGAGGTCGTTGATGGTATTCATGTCCATCGCGTTCGGGTGATAGGTCGCAAGGAATTGCCGACCGCGACAATGTCTTCTTTGCTCTCTTTCCCGTTTTTGGCGTATCGCAAGTCCGCAGAACTGTGCAAGCTGCATCGGTATGAATTCATCAATACGCATTTTGCACTTCCCACGGGTCCTTTGGGTGTTTGGATGTCTAAACGATTCGGTATCAAGAATATCCTTTCGTTGCATGGCGGCGATATCTATGATCCTACCAAGCGTTTTTCTCCGCATCGCAAATGGTATTTCCGGTCGGTCGTGCGTTGGGTTTTGCGACAATCTGATGTTGTGACCGCGCAATCTTCGAATACGGCAGGAGGCGTGAAGAAGTATTATGACGATACAAAGGAAATCGCCTTGATTCCGTTGGCTTATGAATCATTTCCTTTTTCGCCCAAGACGCGGGAGGAGTTGGGTTTGCGAAACGATGTCTTTTATACGGTTAGCGTTGGTAGGTTGGTTCCTCGAAAGGGATTTGATTTTTTAATTCGTAGTTTGGCGAAGATCCCCGATGAGCGGGTTCAGGCATTGATCGTCGGCTCGGGTCCTGAAGGTGATCGTTTGCATGAGTTGGCCGAATCTCTCGGGATCTCAGATCGTGTACACATCATTTCCGGGGCTACGGATGAACGGAAGTTCCAGTATTTGTCGGTTGCCGATGTTTTCGTCCTTTCCTCTGTGCACGAGGGGTTTGGGATCGTGGTGCAAGAAGCTATGCAAGTGGGTTTGCCGATTATCGCAACCAATGAAGGTGGACAGGTCGATTTCGTAAAAGAAGGACAGAATGGCTTTTTGATTACTCATGGCAAGGATGATGAATTGGTTGATGCATTGTCGCGCATGCGGGAAGATGCCGAGGCCAGAAAGTTTTTTTCGGAACAGAATTTGGAAACGATCAAGCGATTTGATTTGGATCGTATTTCGCGTGAGCATTTGAACTTGCTATGACGGATCCAAAGGTTGCCATCATCATCGTGAATTGGAATGGACTTCGGTTTTTAGAAGATTGTTTAACGGCGGTATACCGTCAGAGTTATCAAAATTTTGAGGTGTTTTTTGTCGATAACGGATCCCGGGATGGATCAGTTGCCTATGTCCGAGAGCATTTTCAAAAAGTGAAAATTATTGCCTTACAGGAAAATACAGGGTTCGCCAAAGGGAACAACGAAGGCATGAAGGAGGCTTTTAAGGATCGGGATATCGCCTACATCGTTTGTTTGAATAACGATACCATCGTTGACGTGCATTGGTTGGCGTCGCTTGTAGCTGTTGCGCAAACCGATGGGAGTATCGGAGCGGTTTCGAGCAAGGCGTATTTTATCGGAGGTGAAGTCATCAATAACGCCGGGTTGATTTTTGAAAAAGCGTTGCAGAGAAACGCCAAGGGCGGGATTTCCATGGGGTATGGATTAACGGACCAAGAGGCTCCGGAATTATCAAGGGAGATCGAGATATTTGCCGCCGGCGGGGTGGCTCCTCTGTATCGACGTGATGTTTTGGAGCGTTTGTATAAGCGGGATGGGGAAGTTTTTGATGAGGACTATTTTGCGTATGTTGAAGATTTGGATTTGGGTTTTCGCATAAAGGGTTTGGGGTATAAGGCGTATCTTGCCCCGGGGGCGACGCTGATCCATTTGCATTCACAAACCGGCGGCAAGGCGTCTCCGTTTAAAGCCTACTATTGTGAGAGGAATACGATCCTTACGGCGATAAAGGATTTGTCATTCGTGGATCTGATATTGTTCCCATTCAGGAATATCGGTTTGAAATTGAGCTATCTTCGCAAAAAGAATGAGTCGGTTGAGAAGTTGCAAGAGGGGATGGGGATGTTTTCGATGATTCGGATCCTTTGCAAGGCGCATTTTTTCGCTTTCTTGTTGTTTCCGAAGTTTGTATGGAAGCGATGCCGTGTAGGTATAAAAAAGTATGATGCATGAAGAATTTCCGTTAGTGAGCGTCGTCGTATTGACCTATAACGGTTTGGAATTTTTACAAAAGACCGTTCAACCTCTTTTGGATTTGAGTTATCCGAATTTAGAAATTATTTACGTTGACAATGCTTCTACGGATGGGAGCGTTGAGTATTTAAAACAATTTTCGCGTATCGTTGTCATTGAGAATAAGATCAACGAAGGTTTCAATAAGGGGAAAAATATCGGTATTCAACATGCGAAGGGGGAATATGTTTTTTCGCTTGATGGGGACATTTTGATTAATGATAAGGATGTTGTTGAAAGGATGGTTGAACGTTTTACGCCAGGTACTGGCATTATCCAACTTCCGCTATTTGATGTCGATAAGGAAAAAACCAAGTACTACGGAATTTATTTTACGGCGTTTGGCGTCCATCGAAATATTCCGTGGGCGAGTAGGGAGGAGATCTCCAAGTTGCCGGAAATGCTTCCTATCGCGTCCGCGACGGGTGCGTGTTTATTTTTTAGACGGGATGTGTGGAATGGACTTGGCGGATTTGATGAAAGCCAGGTTTACCATTTGGACGAATCGGATATCGGCCCGCGTTTTGCTATTTTCGGATATTCGAATTTCCTTTACACGAAAAGGGTTTTGACGCATTTAGGGGTCAAGCACGCATCGAGCTCAAAGATTTACGCACATCGATACCGATACCTTTTTTCCGGAGAAGGGGTATCCATCATTAAAAACGACACCTTTGGCGACGTTTGTTTGCGCTTCCCGCTGTTTTTCCTCTATCAATGCATCAAGGCGATAAGGTTTTCGTTTATCAAAGGTGACATAAGGGTTTTTTATAATTTTTGCGTCTCCATTGGAATTTTTTTCAGCATTCTACCGAACGCTTTACGCAACAGAAAAGATCTTCAATCACGTAGGAAGGTCGCAACGGACGATTTTTTGTCTATAAAGCCGCCGAGGCTTTAATCGTATGGCGAAAATCGTTAATGCGGAATTCGTAAAAGACTTTTTTTGGAGGATCTTGTTTACGCTTTCGAAACAGGGGATTGTTTTTTATATCTTCATCCTAACCGCGCGAACTTTAAGTCCTGAGTTGTTTGGTGTTTATAATTACATCCTTTCGGCGATTTTTTTCTTGATTTTACTCTGTGATTTTGGTGTTTCAACGGCTACGAGTAAATATGTAGCCGAGTATCATAGCTTGAATCAGGAAAAGCTAAAGCACGTTGTTTTCAATGCGCTTTTAATGGTTTTGGCTTTCGTTGCCGTGATTGCGCTTGGTATGGGGTTATTTGGCGGTTGGTACTTTAAAGAGCATTTCCGTTACCTCGTTTACTTTTCTCCGCTTATTTTTTTGGTTCCAGCCTCGTCGATTTATGACGGGGTGTATAGGGGATTGAAGCGTTTTAAAGAAGGGGCGGTGATCACCACCGGTTTGGGCATACTTTTCCTTTTTCTCGCCCCTTTTTTCATCATGCGGTTTGGAATGGTTGGTTCTATTTTTACGCAAGTTTCGTTTTACGCGTTACTTTTCCTTCTCTTTGCTTTTTCGTATAAAAACTTTCACATTAAGTTTAATTCCACGATCATAAAAGAGATAGGGAAGTATTCTCTTATCTACGGATTAGCCGTTATCAGTTATCAGATCTTTGCCCGCATTGATGTCCTGTTCCTCGGTCATTACGGGTTCATGGGTCAGATTGCCACGTATGAGCTACTTAATAAGATCTTTTCTATCCTTGTCATCCCTTTTACGCTGCTTGGACAGGTTTTTGCGCCTCGATTTACGGAGCTTTTTTATGGGCAGAAGGCGTATGGGCAAATCTATACCTCGTTGAAGCGGTATACGGCCATATTTTTAGGAAGCGGCCTTGCCATTGGTGTTTTTTGTTTTTTTACGATCCCGTTGATCATCTCATTCTTTTTTCCTGCGTATATCAATGAGTATTTTTGGAATGTTTTCGTGATATCTCTGCTTATTTTTACCATAAACATCACGACGGCGACCATTGACCATGGCATGATCGTGGCAACGGGTCATGCGAAATTGATGACGTGGCTGTATTCGGGCTTAGCGATCACGAATTTGGTTATCAATGTTTTTGCGGTCAAGCTTTTTGGCTACATGGGCATCCTGTACGCGACCCTTTTTTGCGTGACGATCATGGTTGTCGCTCTACGCATCATGTTTTTTAAAGAAATGAAAAAGATGGTTATTCAAACGGAAGCCGAAGATGTTTCTTTGGAGTTAGTTTAGTCTTTGAATGTATAGAATCGATATTCCCCAATCGTCTGCTCTAGGACGAATTTATCTTTTAAGTTTTTGTCATTTATTATCATTTTTCGTTTTTCGGAGTCGGAAAAATATTTAAAATCCGGATCCAGTCTTGATTTTATAATATCTGCGCGTCTATAGCTCACGGCTTGAAGATCTTCTTCTGTAAAAATATTTGCAAAGGATTCGAGAGGAGGATCTTCTTTAAAAGTGATGAGGTAAGCGATATTGAGTTTTTTCATTGTTTCAGAAAAACCTATGTTTTTTATGGATAATTTGATACTGTCTTTTATAAGAGTATCGGGTTCTATACGAGAGCGACTAGTTGCGATCGTGAGAGGGCTTAGGTCAATATTGTCTATATATAAATCATCTGGATTCGTATGTTCTCGTAGGTAATCGACCGCCGCTTTGAAGCTAATTTGTTCTCTTTCTTTGCTGAGACGCTCTCGATTTGCCTTTATAGCTGGAGGGGTTACCCAAAGAAGTACCAGTATCACAAACAAGGTCGATCCGATTTTATTTTTAGTAGATTTACTTAGAAGATAAATAAATATTCCGCAAGTTAAGCAAAAACTGATGGTGATGATAGTCGTGTAGTAGTCATGGAAAAAAATAACTTTTGAGGCTATAACCCAATAAAAGATAGCGCCGAGGATTATGGAGATTGATTTTAATTGTTTTTTATTTCCTGCTATGAAGATAAAGATTAGTGAAATTATGCCAAGATAATAAATATTGTCCGTAATGTATATTCTAAATTCCTGATCTAGCATGTATGCATAGAGTTTTTTATTGAAGATTAGACTCGAGTCTGTTAAAAATTCTCCGCTTAGTTGGTATAGTTTTGTGGTATAGAGAAAAACAAGACTTGCAATGCAAAAGGAACCAATCGATCCGTAGATAAGTAGTTTTTGTTTTAGAAGTTTTTCTATGAGGTTTGTAAGATTTTTTTCTTGCTTAATAAGAAGGTTTTTATAGTGCCATATGGCAATGATCCATATAATAAAAATACCCAAAAATAATAAGGCATTTTTAGGTAAATATCTTATCGATGTTCTAAATACCATCGTTGGCAGGAGTGATGTTATCGCTAGAATGCCAAAGCTTTTTATAAAGGAGTTTATGTCTCGATTTTTTAATAAAAATAAGGTCAATAGCATTGGAAATAGCCATAGAAAGATAGAAGATTTGTTCGAGAGTCCTAGTCCTAAAAATATACCAGCGATGAACAGGTCTCTCATTTGATTTTCTTCTAGATAATCATAAAAAAATCTTAAGCAGAGAAAAGTGAAAATGATAAGCATGCTGTCCTCAACGGTGAGGAAGTATATAAAATTAAATATCGGGTTTATAACAAGGAAAAAAATGATAAAAAGAGCTTGTGTCTTATTTAATATTTTTTTAAAAAATAGGTAGGCGGATATTATAGCTATAACTTCTAACACGTGCATGAACACCCGAGTGTTGTATTCTATGGTTTTGAATGGGAGCATTTTATATGTGTACAGCAGGCCCCACTCGATGATAGGGGGTCGTCCGAGCGTGTCCCATTTTCCGTCGGGCCTTTCTACGGGATCGGCTAAATATTTTCTTATATTTAAAAATGGATTATTTTGTTCATACATGTACTTAGTCGTGTCTACATAGACCGCATATTTCATTGAATGCTTTCCTGTGAACGAGGTTCCAAAATATGGGTATTTAATCCCCGTAGCTAAGGCTATAAGAAAGAAAAGAACCAGACAGTATTTCCACCCCTCGATATAAAGAGCGTTTTTTATCTTGATAAGGATATTCTTTTTGGATTCGTCGACTAGCCGTCTTCTGCTTTGCTCGGCTTCGTATTCTTTTTGCTCGGCTTGATTGATGAGTTCATGGGTCTGTTTTTTATTTTTTGAGAAAATAATAATTCCTGATATCGCTGCCACTCCTAATAATACTTGATGATTTTCTATTTTGAGTATGTTAAAAAAATCGTTCTTACTAAGAAAGAGTAACATTAAGCTACAATAAAATATTATTTTTGAAAATTCAAAAAGAATCTGATCACCCTTTTTCCATTTTTTTACGAATTGGTTTAGTGACAGATATCCCAGCATTGATGTAAAGAACCAGGTCTGGTTATTTGTTAAGGAATAGATTTTTGTGTCGCTTATTGCTAGATATAGAAAAATGAAAAACGTTAAGTATAGAGCTCTAATTAGAGAGATCTTGGAAAAAGTATTGAAATATTTAAAATTTTTAATCCTGATCGGCATGAAGTTTTACGTTCTTAAAAGTGCTTGAGGTCTGACTTAGAATAGGTATTTTTATGCTGCTTTTGATTTCAGAAAAGTCCAAGTAAATTTTTTGGTACTCTTTTAAGAACGTTCTTTTTCGAATGCGAATGGCATAAATACTTCCTTGATAGTATTTCGCTGCGCCATGTCCACTTTTCCCCGAAGTGAGGTTTTTTGTTCCGTTATAGTCCTTCCAGATCACACTGTTTCCGATATTGATGCGTGATCCGAAATACCCGTCTACGTAGATTTCGATGTATCCGTTTCCATTTTCAGGATCGGGGTTATAGATAGCTAAAAGGGCGTGCTTGTTGCTAAAGAAGGTCGTGGGGTCCGGAATGGTGTAATCCGCGATGTAAAATTTTCCTTCAGCATTATCAACGCGTCCCACCATAAAGCGAACGACGTTTTTATTCTGGAGGACTTCCCAATTAAAGTGTCCTACGATTTGTTGAAAATCGTTCTCCGCATCCTTTGGTTTCCATTCTGCGTATACCGTAAACGGACCATCTTCGAACATGTCGCTTGAGCTGGCGTATTCCAGGCGGGATGTTCCATCAAAGTACGGTTCACCTTCGAAATAGAAGACATTCGTATTCTCGAGTTCTTGCGGGACTTCTTTGGTGAGATTCCAATCAATATCCCAAGAGATCTCTTGAGGATTGATATCGACATACGGAGGAATGAACGAAATCCCCGGATCGTTCGTTTCCACGGTGATCAAAGCGTCTTTTAAAACAGCCTTTGGCTTGAAAACGACCTTTCCTACGCCATTCAATTCCCGATACGTGGTTCCATCTTCTGCGGTCTTTCGTTCGGAAAGCCCTTTTGACGGCTCCAAATAGAACTCTGACACCTTCGTATCATCCGGCGAGCCGACGGTGATGGTGAATGTTTTGTGGTATCCGAAGGGGAGATAGTTCAAATATAAGACGTAGAGCAAGAATCCCAGAGGAATCGCGTACCCAAGGAATCGCGCCCAAAAGATCGGATGCTTATAAAGGTTGCGACGCGAGATCGGAGGGAAGGTATCTTCCTCTGGTTCTGGCTCCCTCCCTGCGAAGGGAGGGAGCCAGAACC
>JAHBAS020000021.1 GCA_018499965.2 Candidatus Uhrbacteria bacterium | reverse complement strand
AGATGTGTATAAGAGACAGTTTCAGCATCGCATCAAAGTCCCCTGACAAGGGGATTTAGGGGTTCTCGCTAAGCAAAGTGCTATAATCCTCCCATGTCTCCCAAGTCTTCTTCACCTACGGATTTCCTCACGGCCACGGATATCTACAAGTTCCTGATCTGTCCGCATTGGCCGTGGTTTGATCGTTTTGGCGAAGCGGAGGACGTCGCGAGGAAGCGTGAACTAACGGATGGCGAGGTGCGACGCATGGATGATGGGTATCAGCATGAACGCGAGGTGATGCAGGAGGTCATGAAAGGCACGACCGTGGTTTCGATTGCGGAGAAGGGGGATGCTGTGGCACTTTTTGAGGCGACGAAGCAGGCTATGGCTGAAGGTTCGGCATGTATTTATCAGGGTACCTTGATGGCAGATGATCGTGTCGGGCGACCGGATTTGCTCATACGCGTAGATGGGGCGTCGATGCTCGGGAACTGGCATTACATTCCCGTGGACATCAAGTCTTGCCACGAGCTCAAAGTGACGCATCGATTCCAGCTCGCGCTCTACGCCTGGCTCTTGGAACGGACCCAAGGCGTGTATCCGGAAAAGGCAGGGATCATCAATCGCGAACACGAAGAACACTATTTTGATCCAGCGCTCATGAAAGCGGATCTTCAGGATGTCGTGGAAAAGATCGATCGGATTCGCAAGGGGGAGAAGCCTGCACCGGTGGTTCGTAAATCGTGTTTTGATACGAGTCCATGGGGAGCGGCATGTTTGGCGTATGCGCAGGCGACGAACGATATCGCATTGCTTTACAGCGTGGATGTACGACGGGTTGAGGCGATGCGATCTCTCGGTATCCATACCGTGGACGATGCGGCGGATATGGATGTGTCTTCCTATGCCGGAGCTGCGGAAGGATTGACTGCGCATGGATTGGAAACGATCAAGATGCAGGCGAAATCGTTGCGCGACAAAATCGCATTCGTCCGCAAGCCTGTGGCATTGCCGGAAACGCGTTGCGAAATCCATTTCGACATTGAGAGTGATCTTCCCAATGACGTGGATTACCTTTACGGTTTTCAAATTCGAGATGAAAAAGGGGAGCGGTATGAACGATTTTTGGCCGACCATCCAAAAGACGAGGGTGACATGTGGAAGGCCTTTTTGAAATGGCTGGAAACATTGCCACCGGAATACGTGGTCTATCACTACGCGCCGTATGAACCCACGCGCCTTCGATTGCTCGAAGGTCGATATGGAGGATCTCCGTGGCTCGAACTGTTTCGTTCGCGCATGATTGATCTTAAGCCGTATGCTACGAAGCACCTTACGCTTCCTCTTTATTTTTACAGCCTTAAACAGATCTGCAAATTTTTTGGATTCTCGTGGCGCGGGCAGTTGCAGTCCGGTGGAGCGAGTATCGATTACTACGAACGTTGGTGTGAAAGCGGGGATCGATCTGTGCTAGAAGAGATCGTCACATACAACGAGGACGATGTACGCGCCACAGCTTTCTTAAAAGATTGGCTTTCTACGTACGCCCAAGATCTTGCGGCCTACGAACCTCCGTATCCATGGGTGAAGGAGTAGGTTCGCGTCCTTCTTTATCCTTCTTTTCGATGAATCAAACTTCGATGTTGTTTGGCTTGATGCGGGAGCGCGAACCAGGCGGCGCAGAGCGCCGTGATCGGGACTGTGAAGACGAGTCCGATGGTGGCAGCAAGTGAGCGAATGACTTCTTCGGTTACCACGTCGAAGTTGAGGAATTTGAGCCAGTTGGCATCGTATTGGGAGTATAAGAGAAGGGTAGAGAGCGAGGCACCGACGTAAGCGAAAATGAGCGTGTTCGCCATGGCTGCCATGTGATCTTTTCCAACCACCATACCAGCGGTGAAAAGGGATTTGAGGGACGTGGAGGGATTCGCTTTTACGACCTGCTCAATGCCAGAGGCAATTGAAACGGCCACGTCTTCAACTACGCCCATGGCTGCGATGATGATGCCGGCAAACAGGAGGCCTTGGGGATTCAACGTTGGGTTCTGTGCGAAGAACATGCGATCTTCTTCGCTGCCAAGTCCGCTAATGTGGGAAGAGTGGGCGAAGATGACGGAGATGCCATAGGCTACGAGAGTTCCTCCGATCGTGCCGATCGTGGTGACGAACGTTTTACGATTCCATCCAAACGTAAGTCCGCTGGAAACGCAGGTGAAGGCTCCGGCCAGAAGGATGGCGATTGGAACGGGATTTGCTCCGCGAAGGAAGGATGGAATGAGAATCCATCCGATCATGAAAATGGATACGCTGATCGAAAGCGCGATTTTAATACCTTGCCATCCAGAAAGCAGAACGAGCGTGAGCACGAAAAGCACGAATAACGCGATCATGCTATTGCGTCGATCAAAGCCTTCGAGGTAGATGATGGGGTTGCCACTATCATCCTGTTGAATGAAGACGACGAGCTTATCGCCTGGCTGAGGTTGAAGCTGATAGGGGTTTGCGGTGACATCGCTCGTGATCGTCAGGCGTTGGCCCTTGAGCGCGCCGCTTCGGATTTCGATATCGTAAATCTGTTGCTGCTTTCCGTTTTGAGCCGTCTGTTCTGCGTTGAGTTTTGTTGCGATGAGTCGTGCGGAGGCATAAGAGCCTTCCTGCTTTTGTGGACGGTTAATGCCTTCATCGCGAAGCTGTCCTCCGGAAAGCGTATCGGTGGTGAACTGAGGTTGTTCTTGTTGCGTGGAGGTGGAATTTGATGCGGGTGCGTTTTGGGTTGAAGACGCGGCATCTTGGGCGGATACCGGAAGCGCGTACCAGAAGAATGCGGTCAAGAGCGTGATGAAGGAAAGGGTGATCCGGCGTGGTTGCATCATGTGCCGTATCGTAGCCGAGTGGATCGTTGAGATCAAGCCTTGGGGGTATGCCCGTACTGATCCAAATTGATACGATTTTTTTTAACCACAACCCCTTCGTTTGCGAGAAGCTTCTCTTGACCGCGCGCTCCGCCAAAAGCGAATGAATCAGAAATGTATCCTTTTACGTTTACAACACGATGGCAGGGGATTTTTGAAGGATCCGGATTGCGGTGCAGGGCCTGTCCGACGGATCGAGGGTGCGTACCAGTGACTTTGGCGATGGCTCCATAGGTGGAAACGCGTCCACGGGGGATTTTGGCAACGGCTTTGTAGATGCGAGCTTGAGGGGACATATGGGAAAGGGGTGGGTAGTAGGCGGGGCTAAAACAAGATCATCAACACACCGAAGACGATCACGAGTGTGCCAAGGGCTTTTTTCGCCAATACCTGACGCGAGAGCGGTTCGGTAATCAAGGATGGGAAGAAGGCGCTTCCGATGAGCGCGACGAGGAAGATGATGAAGGCCTTCGCGTGCACGATCGCGCTGACGAGTGAAACGGGTCCCAGACCGATGGCGATGAAGAGGCAAAGTGTACCAAGGGCATCAAGAACATCTCCTACAAGCAGGTGTTTAATGCCTTTTCGAGCAAGTCGTTCGTGGAAAGATTCGATGCGTGGGTAATGGATGACGAGCAAGGGGAGTGATGCGATCGCGGAGCCGAGACCGATCCAGAACAGGAGCGGCCAAATCGTGAATTCATCTGCCGGTCCTTTGATCAGAACGGTGCGGATCGAAGAGAAAAATGCGACGCCCACCGCGAGGAGAACGGCGGCATTGAGTTTGAAGTGATGGTCTTTTCGTTCCATTCCCATGATCGCTGCTCCGATGGCGATGCTGATCACGCCAACGTAGGCGGAAAAGTGGAAGCGCTCGCCAAGAAAAATGCTTCCGATCAGGAGGACAAAAAGCGGCGTGGTGGCGAAAATTGGAGTTACGGTTGAAATGTCTCCGGTTTGAAGGCTTTTGTAGTAAAAAAGGATGGCGATACTGAGTGCGGCGCCGCTGATCATTGCGATCGTGATAGATGCCAGCGGGAGTTCCAAATCCATGCCGGAGAAAAAGGAGGCCGCAGAAAAAATGATGAACGCGATGAGACTTTTGACTACGGTTGCGACCACGGCATCGTGGTACTCGTGCCCGATGATGTACTTATCGATGATATTGACGATGGTCCAAAGGATGCCAGCGGCGAATGCAAAAAAAATCCAAGACATAACATTGTCCATAGTGTATGGGACGTGGGAGGAATGAGCAATGTGCTCCGGCTGTCATTGACCGATTCGTTGTCTTCTGATATCATCCCGTTACTTCATTCTTAAAAACACAAACCTATGTTGTTTGACGAAACAGTAGAAGCGCCTGTTGAAGAAGAGGTGCCAGCAACGGAAGAAGCCGCCGAAGAAGCGGTCGAGGCAGAAGAGCCAGCAGCTGAATAAGCTGTTGACCGGAATGAAGAAGGACAGGATGATTCGTCATCCTGTCTTCTTTGTTTGAGAGGATTTTATGTTGATGTTTTTTAACTATTGACGAGGTGAAACGGATTTTATAGCATATCTTCACTAATTATTTAGTCATGCAAAAAGCCTATGTGGCTCGATGACCCAGAGTTGGACGAAGAACCATCCGCAGAAGAATTAAAGGCGGGTGAAGACGACGAAGAAGACGAGTTTGATGAAGAGGATGAAGATGAGGATGAGGATGATCTCGACGCCGTCGCTGGTGATGATGAAGACGAAGCCTAAAGAGGCAAAAAGCTCCGCGTAAAAGCGGAGCTTTTTATGTTTGTTTTTGGCTTTGATATCCAAAACCCTCCGCTAAAAACGGAGGGTTTTAATTGGTCGGGCTAGCGGGACTTGAACCCACGGCCTCCACGTCCCGAACGTGGCGCGCTACCAACTGCGCTATAGCCCGATGCGTAGAAGAGCGTAGCAGAGAGCGGGTATTAAGACAAGATTTGTTATACTAGGGCATATGCATAAGCGTTCAATAGGCCTTCAAAGTTATTTCCTCCTGGATATCAATGCCGTCGTTCGGTATCTCATCATGTCCGATGTCTTGCTTGTCGGGGCTTCCAGCATGTTGGCTCCGATTTTTGCGCTGTTCATCATCAGAGACATCCAAGGAGGGAATGAGATCGTGGCGGGTATCGCTGCGGCAATTTACCTGATTACGAAAAGTCTTTTTCAAATTCCGGTTGCGACGATCATTGATCGCATTCGAGGGGAGAAGGATGATTTCGGCATTCTGGTCTGTTTTTCCGTGATTATGGCTCTTGTTCCGTTGCTCTATCTCTTTATTTCTCAGCCGTGGCAGCTATACGTGGTCCAATTTATTCTCGGGCTATTTACGGCCATGACCTTCCCCTCGTTTATGGCGATTTTTACACGGCACATCGATCGTAAGAAAGAGGCGACGGAATGGGGAGTGTATTTTACGTTGACGGATTTTGCGAGCGCGGGGCTTGCGGGCATCGGTGGCGTTATTGCGGGAACCGCTGGGTTTCCTGCATTGATCATTGCCGTTGTGGTTCTTTCGGTGATCGGCGGCCTGCTCCTTATTCCGATTAAGCCCTATTTACGGCTAAGATAAGGGGTCTTCCGATTGACTGATAGGGGAAAATTTATTACACTCCATACTACTACGTATGACGCCATCGCCGGTAAAGCATATCGCTATCATCATGGATGGAAATCGTCGATGGGCGAAAGAGCGCGGACTCATGAGCTTTCAGGGTCATGAGGCTGGGTATGAAACGTTAAAGCGTATTGGAGATGCGTGCTTGGATCGCGGGATTACGAATCTCACGGTTTTTGCTTTTTCTACCGAGAATTGGAAGCGGACTACGGAAGAAGTCGGCATCCTTATGGATCTCTTGGAGCGGGGGTTGCGCGATGAGCTCGCGCATTTTGCCGCCCGGGATGTCCGTATCCGGGTGATCGGACGTCGTGATGGTTTGCGTGCCTCCGTGTTGCGCGCAATCGAGGATGCGGAGCAAAAGACGGCTGGGAATACCAAGGGTACGCTCACGATCGCTATCAACTACGGGGGACAGGCGGAAATCGTGGATGCATGCAAGAAAATCGTTTCAGATGGCATTGCCATCGATCAGATCAACGAAGCGGCGATTCAGGCTCGGATGTACTGGCCGGATATGCCGGAACCGGAATTGATCGTTCGAACGTCTGGGGAAGAGCGTCTTTCGGGATTTCTTCTTTGGCAGTCTGCCTATAGTGAACTTTATTGGTGTGAAAAACATTGGCCAGATTTTGATGAAGCAGAGCTTGATAAGGCATTAGAAGCGTACGCTGTGCGTCAGCGTCGTTTTGGAAAGTAGTCAAAAGTGATTCATGGGTAAGGGTCGGGGGCAGTGGGGATTTTCCACGCCCCTCTTTTTATCCTCTTGCCTTTCATAAACGCCCGTTCTATATTTGTTCTATGTCTACGTTATTCGATGCGGCAGCAGAAGAAAAGCGTCGAGCGTTTGCGCCATTGGCGGACCGTATGCGTCCGCAGACTTTTGATGAGCTTGTGGGTCAGCAAGATCTTGTGGGCGAAGGGAAGCCGCTTCGCAATCTCATTAAAAGCGATCGCATGCCGTCAATTATCCTCTGGGGTCCTCCGGGAACGGGAAAGACGACAATCGCCAAGTTGATCGCCGCGGAAACGGCGTCGGAATTCGCGGAACTTTCCGCGGTGTCATCTGGGATTCAAGAAGTGCGCGTAGTGGTCAAAAGAGCTGAAGAACAACTTGGATACACAGGAAGGCGCACGATGTTGTTCATTGATGAAATTCATCGGTTCAATAAAGCGCAACAGGATGCGTTCCTGCCTCATGTGGAGCGGGGTATTATCATTTTGATCGGTGCAACCACGGAAAACCCGAGCTTTGAAGTGAATTCCGCTCTGCTTTCACGTTGCAAGGTCTTCGTCCTTAATCGTCTTGAGGATGTTGATGTGGTCCGAGTTCTTAAGCAGGCTCTTGTAGACCGTGAGCGGGGATTGGGCGCGCGGAATATCATCGTCGATGATGGTGTATATAGCGCGCTCGTACGAATCGCAGATGGTGATGCGCGGTCCGCATTGAATGCCCTTGAACTTTCGGTGAATGCATCGGTCAAAGAAAAGGACGGATCGATTCATCTTACGATTGAGGCGTTAAAAACGGCATTACAGCGCACGCAATATCGATACGATAAAAACGGGGAGGAGCACTATAATATCATTTCGGCCCTCCATAAATCCCTTCGCGGATCGGATGAAAATGCGGCGCTTTACTGGCTCGTCCGCATGTTGGAGTCGGGTGAAGATCCGTTGTACGTGGCTCGTCGACTTACGCGATTCGCCTCGGAAGACGTGGGTCTTGCGGATCCGAAGGCGCTAGAGCAAGCTGTAGCCTGTTATCAAGCCTGTCATCATATTGGCATGCCGGAATGCGGCGTCATTCTTGCGCAATGCGCCACGTATTTGGCGAGATCTCAAAAATCCGTCACAGTCTATCGAGCGTATAACAAGGCGCTTGAAGATGTGCGTAATCTTCCGAATCTCCCTGTCCCGCTTCATATCCGAAATGCGCCAACATCGCTCATGAAGGGGTTGGGGTATGGAAAAGGGTATAAATATAATCCGGATTTTGAAGGACCGGTGGATCAGGATTACCTTCCAGAGCAGTTAAAAGGCAGGAAGTATTTTGATGGTTGAACGGTAGGCGGTAGGTCGAAAGACAGTTTGACGAAGGTATTTCAGAAATCGACACGCTCGACCGACTTACGGACGTATTTTATGCTACAATACGGCCATGCGAAGGGGCTTTTTTTTCTTCCTTCTACTTCTCGTTCTCGCGGGGGGTGGAGCGGCATGGTATCTCACGCGACCAACGCCGGATCGTGTGCTTGCGGATGCACTGACGCGTTTTTCAAAGCTTCCCGGTGCCAATGTTCGGGTAAATCTTTTTTGGGATCGCCTTTCTCCTTCTGGCCAAGGGTACGTACTTGATACCTGGATGACCTATGGTGGACTTGTCGATGTACGCGATCCTTCACGCATCGCGTTACGAGGTGCAGCCGGATACGGTAAAACGCAAAATCCGGATGATTTCCAGACGGCGAATGTCGCGGTAAATGCAAAAGCGATCTCGGTGCAACTCATGGATACGGATCCATCCCTCGTTTCCTGGTTTGAGTCTGCAGCGGGAACATCCACAACGAAGGATACGTGGTTTTCTTTTGATCGAGAGATTTTGTTGAAAGAAAAGAATCTCTCGGCTTTCCTTCCTATGGGGCGTGCAGAGGATCTTCGCGTGGCATGGAATGATGCGCAATTTTCAACATGGGCGTCCGTTCGATCATCAAAGGAACGAATGACGGCGAATGGCGCGCGCGTTTTTGATGCGGAGTTGATTCTGCATCAAAATACGATCGAGACGGCATTGATTTCACTTCAATCGGCGTGGATGGCAAAAGATCCGTCTCCAGCGATGTTGGACTGGGCGCATCGCGCTGCGCAAGGCGTGCAGAGCGGAGAATGGCATGCGACGTATAGCGAAGACGGGACGGGGATTCATTCGATAGGCGGGAAATGGCCTACGCTTGATGATGAAGGTCGCGTGAACGGCCATGTCACTATTCAGATCGACGTGCTTGGCGCAGCTACGGTACAGGACGCTGTTCCAGATGGCGCGATCGATCTCACGACGGCGATTCGACCGGCGATGTCTCCGGGCTTTTCGCCATCGAGTAATCGTGTCATTCCTGAGCAGTCGTCGTCTTCAACAACGCTCGAATCTTCGAGTACGTCTTCTCAGCCATGAGGTATCGATCACCATCGTATCGTCGCGCATCCGGTTCATCGGTATTGATGGGCGACCGTTTATATTGGCTACAGTGGTTATTGATTGGCGGGGTATTGATTGTAGTCGGACGTCTTTTTTTTCTCCAAGTGATGCAAGGAGCGTCCTATAAGCTCCTCGCATCAAATCAGCACGAATTGCGAAAAATCCTCGTGCCGGAACGTGGAAAGATTCTCGTGCGCGATCGAGCGGACGGAACCTTGCATCCATTGGCAACGAATCGTGATTCTTGGCAGCTCTACGTTGAGCCGCGGAATATGAGTAAGCCGGGTGAGGTAGCCCAGGTTGTTGCGCCATTCACCAAAGAAACGGAAGAAGTTCTCGTAGAGCGGTGGAAGGCGAACCCGCAAGATCCGTATGAGCCGATTGCGAAGGGATTGGAGACGCCGGTGATCAATGAACTTTTGAGTAAAAATCTCAAAGGGATCGGCGCAGCCAAAACCTGGGCGCGATCATATCCAGAGGCGAATATCGGCGGACAGATGATCGGATTTGTCCGCATGGATGATACGAGCGGCATTGGGGAGGGCGTGTATGGCCTTGAGGGATCATTCAACGATGTCCTTGCTGGTCGGTCGGGATTTATTTCCGCGCAAAAGGACGCAGGAGGTCGACGTTTGATGTTGGATGGCGGCAAGATGCGATATGCCGTGAATGGTTCGGATATCGTCTTGACGATCGATCGAACGATTCAGCATGAGGTGTGCGCGCGCGTAAAGAATGCCGTGGAAACCTATCAAGCCATGAGCGGAACCGTTGTGGTTATGCAGCCGGATACCGGGGCAATTATCGCCATGTGCTCATGGCCGGATTTTGATCCGGTCTCTTACGGAGAAACGAAAGACATTTCTGTATTTAACAATCCAGCGACCTATGGTTCGTATGAACCAGGATCGGTTTTTAAGGCGATCACGATGGCGATTGGTATTGATGCGGGAAAAGTTGGACCGAATACGACCTATACGGATCCTGGTGTTGAGAAGATTGATACCTTTGAGATCAAGAACTCCGACGAGCAGGCGCACGGCGTTCAGACGATGCGTCAGGTACTCGAGAAGTCTTTGAATACCGGAACGATTTTCGTGGAGCGTCTTTTAGGTCGGGAGGCATTTCAATCAGGTGTAGAGGCGTTCGGGTTTGGAAAGAAAACAGGCATTGAACTTTCGCCGGAGTCCGTGGGAAATATTTCGTCATTAAAAAAGAAGGCAGATGTGTATGGAGCGACGGCATCGTTCGGTCAGGGGATTACGGTTACGCCGATACAGCTCGCATCGTCCTTTGCGGCGCTCGCGAATGGCGGAAGGCTTCTGCGCCCGTACATCGTGGATGAGATCGTATATCCGGATGGCCAGCGAAAGCGAACCGAGCCGGTTGAGATGAGTCGTCCGATTTCTGCACGAACATCCGAGCTCATGAAAGGAATGCTCGTTTCCGTGGTCGAGCGCGGTCACGGTGCGACTGCGGGCGTCCCAGGGTATTTTGTTGCCGGCAAAACCGGTACGGCACAGGTCGCGAGTTCCCGTGGCGGTGGCTATCTTGAAGGGGCGATCGTTTCGACGTTCGCTGGATTCGCACCGGCCGAGCATCCGGCATTCGTGATGGTGGTAAAAATGGATCGTCCAAAGGTGGGAAAATGGGCAGAAGTGAATGCGTCTCCGCTCTTTAAGGAGCTTTCTTCGTTCATGCTGTCCTATCTCGAAATCCCGATGGAGCGTGATGTTGCCGCTCCGACGGAAATTCAGAGCGTACCGGATCTTCCGGTGGAAGCGGCGGCCGGAGCGCCGGATGTCGTGTCGATTGACACGGGGACTAGCGTAAAACCGGAGGACGCGGTACAAAATGGGAACCCTTCGGAGGAAAATCCAGTTTCCATAGATGCTTCATCAACCGCTCCAACCCAATCCTCCCCATAAGTATGATTAAACGCCTTATTATCCGCATGTTGGCCGCGTCCGCGCGTCGGGCGATTCGTCGTGAAAAACCGACGATCGTTGCCATTACCGGTTCACTTGGTAAGTCTTCGGCAAAAGAGGCGATCGCTGTTGCCATGGGTGCTCGCGAACCCGGATCTTCGGTTCGAGCCTCGCGGAAGAATTATAATAATGAATTCGGTGTCCCATTTACGGTTTTCAACGTTCCGGCCCCAGGGAAAGATCCGTTGAGATGGCTTATCGTGTGCTGGAACGCGTTATGGATCGGTTGGGGATTCGGCCGTATTGGCGCGCATACGTTGATTTTAGAAATGGGCGCAGATCATCCGGGTGATTTGGCGTGGCTTGTGAGTATTGCGCCTCCGAATATTTCTGTTATCACATCCGTCGCCGAGGCGCATTCGGAGTTTTTCGGATCCATTGAAGAAGTCGCAAAAGAAAAGGCTACGCTCGTCCGCGTGCTTCGCGAGAAGGGCTTGGCTATTTTGAATAATGACGATCCTCGCGTTACAGCGATGCGGAAGGAAATGCATTGTCCTGCTGTAT
>JAHBAS020000028.1 GCA_018499965.2 Candidatus Uhrbacteria bacterium | reverse complement strand
CGTCAAAGGAAAAAATGTCATTACATTCACTCCTACCAAACCTGGAACCCTGCCGTTCAGTTGCGGCATGGGCATGATCCGAGGCTCATTCACCGTCACGCTGTAAGGTATGAAAAATGAAACACTCCGTATCGCAGACATGCATTGTGCAAGCTGCGCTGTTTCGATTGAGAAGGATTTGAAATCACACCCAGGCGTTGCAAGCGCTTCCGTGAACTTCGCAACCGGAAAAGCAACGATCGCCTATGACGAAGCCGCAACGACTCCCTCAAAGCTCATGCACGTCATTACGAAAGCCGGATACACGCCGCTCACCGAAGGCAAAACCGATCATCACGAACATCATCACGCATCTCCGCAACGCTTCTGGGTAACAATCTCGGCTTTCGTGATTGCCATTCCATTATTCGTTAGCATGTTCTGGATGCCATCGCTCGGCACCTTTTACGGCTACGAACTCACGCAAGTCATTATGGCGATCTCGGCCTGGATGCTTGTCATAGGCTTTGGATGGACGTTTCATGCAGGAACATGCAAGGCGCTTCTGCATGCACGAGCAACCATGGATACGCTCGTCACCATCGGAACGGGATCTGCGCTCGCATGGAGTACGTACGCCTTTTTTACGGGCGGACATATGTACTTCGAGGTCGCAGGCTTCATCATCACATTCCTCTTGCTTGGACGATACCTTGAAGAACGCCAACGCTCGCAAGCCGGATCCGCAATCCAAGAACTCCTGCGCCTCCACGCGAAGCTCGCTCATCGCCTTGATCACCAAGGCCAAACATCCGACGTTGACGTTGAAACACTTCGTCCCGGTGACGAATGTCTCGTGAAATCCGGGGAACAAATCCCGATCGATGGCATCGTTATCCAGGGACATACAACCATCGACGAATCCATGCTTACTGGAGAACCGATTCCGGTTGAACGAGCGAAAGGCGATGCCGTGATAGGCGGGACGATCAACGGAAAGGGGAGCATCACCATGCGGGTAACGGCCGAACCCGGTAAAACCGTCCTCGATACGATCATTGCAACGGTTGAACATACGTTTTCGGTCAAATCCCCAATCGAGAAACTCTTGGATCGCGTGTCTGCGATCTTCGTTCCTGTCGTCATTGGTACGGCGATCATTACCGGAATCGCGTGGCTCTTCGTGAGTCACGATCCCGGAACCGCCATGCGCATCGCTGTCGCCGTGCTCATCGTTGCTTGCCCGTGCGCGATGGGACTTGCTACACCGGCAGCCATCATGGTCGGAGCAGGATCTGGCGCAAAGAAAGGCATCCTCATCCGTGATGGGAGTGCGCTCGAAGAAGCGCACCGGATCAATACGATCATCTTCGATAAAACAGGCACCCTTACGCGCGGAAAACCAACCGTCACCGATATCGTCGAATGCAAAGACCACGGCGTCCAACCAATTGAAATCCTCACAACCGCCGCCGCGCTTGAAGCGTCATCCGAACACCCGCTCGCCGGAGCCGTGCTCGCGTACGCGCAGCAGCATCTCACCAAAACCGATACGAAAGATCTGCGCGTAGAACGTTTTGAAGCGATCCCAGGAAAGGGGATACGCGGCATCCTTCACGGCTCCCCGATCTTCCTCGGAACCGAAGCGCTCATGCAGGAACAAGGTATTACCATCCCTCAAGAGATCACAACAGAAATCAGTCGGCTTCGTCACGATGCCAAAACAATTGTCTTCGTTGCACGCGATACGATTCTCCTCGGAGCGATCGCCGCGCAAGATCAAATGAAGAAAGATGCGAAGGATGCCATCACGCAGCTCGTTGATGCAGGTTACACCGTAGGAATTATTACCGGCGATCACGCGGCCACTGCCAATGCCGCCGCACGCACACTCGGAATCACCCTGGCATATGCAGATGCCTCCCCGATCCGAAAAGCCGATATCATTAAAGAGCTCCAACGATCAGGAAAACATGTAGCCTTCGTAGGGGACGGGATGAACGATGCACCCGCTCTTGCTGCTGCGGACCTTGGAATCGCGATCGGCACTGGAACGGATATCGCGATCGCGTCCGGACAAATCGTGATCATGAACGGAGCGCCGACATCCGTCGTGGATGCGATGAAGCTCTCAAAAAACATCTTCAAGACGATCAAGCAAAACCTATTCTGGGCGTTCGCGTATAACGTGATCGGCATTCCGCTTGCCGCCTTCGGATTGCTGAATCCCGTTCTCGCGAGCGCAGCCATGGCCATGAGCAGCGTGAGCGTATTAGGGAACAGCTTGCGGATGAAAAGAACGTAGATCCTTAATATCAATTTGTGGAAATAAAGAAACCCTGATTGCCGTAGCATTCAGGGTTTCGGTAGATGGGAGCGGATACGCTCAATGATTGAGCATACCTACTCACCGGTTGTTGTTACTTGCCCAAGCTGATGGGCTGCGTGCTCGCATGCGGTTCGAATCCACCACGGAGTTTGGGAAACTTGTTCCCGGCGGGTGAGGGAAGAGCTCGGGGCTCTTCTGCCTTCGGAGCACGTGCGGTGCGCTCCTTCCAGCCGTATTCCACATCGTTACGATGGGAATTGTCCGCGAAAGCAGACGTGGTGATGGAAATGAGGGCGGCAACGATTGAGAAACGTGCGAAATTCTTGGTCATGGTTCTTCTAGCTCCAATGCTGCATGATGTTCCGGCTGTTTAGCGCCAGCCGTCGTCCTTCTCACATAATGAGTCGGAACGATCGTATGCTCGAAATACTTCGGGGATACGATCGTTTCGTCTCTAAAGGTTTTCAAAGATCTTCATCCTTATGGGACCACTATAACACGTTCTTTCAATCTTGTCAAGTGTTCTGTACTTTTGAAAGACTACGCCTTATTTATCTTCATTTTTGATAGGGCCACTATAACATATTTCTCTGATCTTGTCAAGTCAATTAGTCATATTTAGCTAAAACTAGACCCAATCCCATCGCCACTCCAAACCCTCCAACTTTCCAACTCGCCAACCCGCCAACTGGGTATACGTAGACCCGAAGTCTGAAAGATGACAGAATAGTCTTGCGTAGTATTGTTATTAAACCTCGTTCTCTTTTTTCCTATGACCGACGAACAGAAAAAGAATCTCCTCATCAATGCAGCGAGCGGCGCGATCGGTG
>JAHBAS020000026.1 GCA_018499965.2 Candidatus Uhrbacteria bacterium | reverse complement strand
CTTCTTAGCAACTCCAGAAAAAGAACTGTTTCTGTTTTATACGCCATCATGACGCACACTCCTTTCACGAAGACTGCGGTTACGTTTTACTCGCTTTTTCACAAAACGTCAACGAATACCACGTCTCGCATGATATAGTATACGCCAATCCTATGCGTCTCACGATTCACGTCAAACCGAACGCCAAGACCACGGAAATCGTTTCCCGATCCGGATCCGAGTGGACGATAAGGCTACACGCCCCGCCGATAGAAGGTAAAGCAAACGAGGAATTGATTCGATTCCTCGCTGAATCATTCGACATTCCAAAAAGCCGCGTTACCCTTTTAAAGGGAGCGGCCTCAAAAACGAAAATCGTAGAAATCAACGAATAATTAACGTTCCACTATCTCATTGCCACGCTTTGTGATACGACGCTCGCGTACATCTGATGAATTTCTTGAACGGAGAGCGCTCGGCCGTATATACGAACATCATCAACCAGTCCCGTAAAAGGCCGAACGCCCGCCCCATCCAAACCGGCACCGATTCGTAAAAGACCCGGACCATTTCCCAAAGAGGCTGCGCCTCCATACGCCGCCCTCGTCAAAAAGGAACCGTTTTTATATACGGAAAGATATGATCCGTCAGCCGTGATCGTGATTTGATTCCATTTCGTGTCGTAGCTAAAATTCGCTGCTCCGTACACAGCTAAACCGCCAGCCAAATTCCACGTAGCAAGTGAAAGCGCGGATGAATTCGGACCCTGAAGAGAGTATTCAAATCCACCACCGCCTTTTGAAATGACGCCGATAAAAACCGATGTCGTTTCAGCTTTCATCCAGAGTGAAATCGTAAAGACATTGTTCGGAAAAGAGTATCGATCGCTATCCGGCACCGTCACAGCATTCGTACTTCCGTCAAAATGCACGGAACACCCCTGACCAGACGGCGTATCCGTTGACCATGAGACTGTGCCATTTAACGTTCCATTGCTCGAAAAACCACTCATGTCTGCTGCCGTGGTTCCGGTACACTCGTCAAAATCCCAGCGCCCAACGAGATCATCGCCAATCGCTCGAAGCGCTTGACCGGAAAATCCCGCGCCCTTGGCGAGACGAGCCTTCTCTCGCGACCCCGCAAGTTGAACAACCGCGAATGTCGCAAGCAGACCAATAATCGCGATCACGACGAGGAGCTCAATGAGCGTGAAGCCGTGGCGAAATGGCTGTTTCATAGAACGAGTATAACAAAAAATGCCCTGCAGCAGTACCAGCTCGACTTCGCTTTACAGGAGGAGAACTCCTCCTATTTCACCGCAATGGATCGAGACAGGCTTTCAACGTACATCTGGCGTATTTCCTTACTCGAAAGCGCACGATTATAGATACGAACTTCATCAATAAATCCGTTCATATACCTCGTTCCACTTCCATCACCACCAACCCCAATTCGAAGTGCCGATGTCGTATTCCCAAGCACATACCCACTTGAATACGCAACGGTGCTCACCAATGACCCGTCTTTATAAATGTAAGAATTTTTTCCATCTGCCGAGATGGTAAATTGATTCCATTTCGTGTCATACGAAACCGGTGCGAAAGGATACACGGAAGCCCCGCCCGGATTCCACGTATTAAAACAAATCTGGCCCGCCGAAGGATACGTATAAAATGAATACTCCCATCCGCCACCTATCTTTGATAGCATCCCAATAATGCTCGTTTTATCAACAGCCTTCATCCAAAGCGAAACGGTAAAGCTGTTATTCGAAAAAGAAAAACGATCAGCATCTGAAATCGTTACCGCTCCACTGGCGTTTCCATCGAAACGCGCTGAACAGCCTTGTCCAGAAGGCGTGTCCGTAGACCATGTCGCCGTTCCCGTAAATACGCCTGCAGATCCAAATCCGCTCGCGTCCCCTGCCGTGGTTCCGGTACACTCGTCAAAATCCCAGCGCCCAACAAGCTCATCACCCACGGTTCGAAGCACTTGGGACGAATACGCTTGTCCTTTTGCGAGACGAGCCTTCTCTCGCGACCCTGCAAGTTGAACAACCGCGAATGTCGCCAGCAAACCGATGATCGCGATCACGACGAGGAGCTCAATGAGGGTGAAGCCGCGATGTGAAACTCGTTTCATACAATGAGTATAACAAAAAATGCTCGATATCAGTATCAATTCTGATGACGATGTAAAAACTTTCTACCTTGCTACCACATGCCGAGAAAGACCTTCGACATACATGTGACGAATCTCCTGACTTGTCAGTTCGCGATTAAAAAGACGGACATCATCAAGACTTCCCGTTAAACGATACCCGCCACCTCCACCGTAGTTTCCGATCGTAATCGGTCCAGTTGGAGCAATGCCGGCAAGCGCCTGCTTCTTATCAAGACTCCCGTCAAGATAAAGACTGATAGATGTTCCATCATGAGAAACTGCAATGAAATACCATTTTCCCGTTGTCACGGTTGCATTACTTAAAACAAAACCCGTTACAGGCAAATTCTCACTCACGAGGATGCGACTTGCGTAGATCTGAATCGTATTATTATTCACCCCTTCGTCAATCAAATACTGATTTCCGGGCACAGGACCAACGATGTAGACCCACATCGTTTTCGTCTGTCGGGCACTGAGCGGTGGGGCTGGTATCGTTAATTGATTCGTTCCATTTAGGGATAACGAGCATCCTTGGCCAGTTGGAGTTATCGTAGAAAATGTTATGCCGCTTACCAGGGTTCCATCATTCCCGTATTCACTCATATCCGTAAATGTCGTGCCAGCACATTCATCAAAATCCCATCGCGCCGCCACATCATCCCCTAACGACCGCATAAGCTGGCCAGACATTGAAGCGCCTTTGGCGACACGGGCCTTCTCCCGCGACCCCGCAAGTTGAACAACGGCAAAGGTAGAGAGAATGCCAATAATTGCAATAACAACGAGGAGCTCAATAAGCGTGAAGCCGTGACGTAGCACTCGTTTCATAGAATGAGTATAACAAAAATCCCGCCCTCGCACTCCTACATCTTCACACACCCCCTCTCCCCCTACCGCTCTGCAACATACCGCGGCGCAGATTCAACGTACATCTGATGAATTTCCCTTCCTGAAAGCGCACGATTGAATACACGAACGTCATCGATGTTTCCTGCAAAATAATACGGCCCACCACCACTGTAGTTTCCGATCGAAAGCGTGGCTCCTGGCACCTGGGCTACAGCAACATCCGTCCTATCTAAAGAACCATCTATATAGGTATACAGTTTGGAACCATCGTATACGGAAACCACGAAATACCATCTTCCAGGAACAATGGTCGTAACGCTATTAAAATAGGAAGAGACATTTGTCCCGTTCGTAACCTTGCCACTAATAATGCGAATAAAATGATTATTCCCTCCTTCGTCAAACAGATATCTGTTTGCCGTCACTTCGCTCGACGCATAAAACCAGAGCGACTTCGTCTGGACGGAGCCAAGCGACGGTATCGGTGCGCTTACCCTTGAATCCGTTCCATTGAAGATAAGGGAGCAACCCTGTTTGCTCGGAGCTTCCGTCGACCAAGTCAGCGTTCCCGCAAACACCCCCGTATTCCCATTTCCACTTGAATCCAGAGCCGAAGATCCGTTGCACTCGTCGAAATCCCAACGGCCAATGAGCTCATCGGCGGTCGTTCGTAAGAGTTGGGCAGAAAATGCCACACCCTTAGCAACACGTGCCTTCTCTCGTGATCCTGTGAGCTGGATAACGGCAAAGGTCGCAAGAATCCCGATGATCCCGATCACCACGAGAAGTTCGACAAGCGTGAAGCCGCGACGAGAAACCCGATTCATTCATCAGAGTATAACAAAAAAGTACCCGTAACGGTTGGCGAGAACAAAGAGCTCGACCCATCAAACTCACGCCTCATCAATTCCACCCTTGCTCCACGGATGACATCGAAGAATTCGCCAGATCGCCTTTATCCCTCCATGAATTGTTCCATATTTTCCAAGCGCATCATGCGCATACTGACTACATGTCGGATAAAACCTGCATGTCGGATGCAGCCATCGAGAAAACCATCCGTGATCCGGTGAAAGCGTTTTCTGGTAAATGCGAATAAGCACTTGGAATATTCGACGCATAATACGATCACTATATCACCAAATAAGGGCAGGTCTCAGACCCGCCCCTACGAAAAATTACTGACTATTCTTTCCTGGTGGTCGAGGCGCACCAACTTGCTTGGCGTATGCGATAATCCCCTTACGGCTCCGCGGTGGTTTCGGTCTTCGCTCCCAAGGCTTTTCCAATTCCTTCGGCGTCTTTTCAATGAGATGCTGTAAGGAGGAACGTAGATCTTCAAAATCCGCTTTCTCCACTTCCGGTCGTGCCACGAAAATAATGTCGTACCCCGGTGGAACGCTTTCGAGAAACGGGCGGAACGCTTCGCTCATGCGTCGACGAACTTCATTTCGAAGTACGGCTTTCTTAAAAATCTTCCCAGATGCCACAAAACCGATTTTTGAAG
Organism: Candidatus Uhrbacteria bacterium; assembly: GCA_018499965.2. Classification (GTDB taxonomy): domain Bacteria; phylum Patescibacteriota; class Patescibacteriia; order 2-12-FULL-60-25; family 2-12-FULL-60-25; genus 2-12-FULL-60-25. The sequence continues at coordinate 15,612 of JAHBAS020000026.1, read as the reverse complement.
GGTTCGATTCACTCTTGCGTGCACGAAGCACGCAAAATGGACCATAAAGCGGCCGTCCTTTGACAGACAGCCGCGCAAAATCCCTCTCGTGACGTAATCGATGCTTCTTTGGAAGCATATCGAAGACGACGGATTTCGTCGTCTTTTTGGATACCCTAACGGGCTTCCTTTACGGTTAAACTCTTTCGCCCCTTGGCACGTCGGCGCGCAAGCACCTGTCGGCCGTCCTTTGTACTCATTCGAGCCCGAAAACCATGAACTTTCATGGAGCGGCGCTTTTTTGGCTGATACGTTCGCTGTGGCATACTTGTAAACCGCAGTATGCCCAAGATCACACATTTCGTCAATGCTTGGGGGGTGGGCTCATTCGAATATTCAAGTCCAATTTACATCACATAAAAAACACAATTCACATCTCTTCAAAAAGAACGAACTCCCCTGCACCATCACTCACGCCGAAGCACGTAAGACAGACATCAGGGGGCCCTTCATCGCAAAAAGAGCAGACTGTGAAGAAGTTTTTATCTCCATGATCGATGCTTTTGTCATCAATTACTTTCACCTCCTGCTGACTTTTAATAATTCACGATTTTCAACCCCTACCTCTTTGCTGGACTTTTCCCTATACTTACCCACAGGTCATCCACATATTTGACGAGCGCTTGCGCGACTGTTGATATCTAGGCAATTCCATCCTCGCTTTACCCCATTATCCCAACCATCTTCTATGGACCTTCAAGCCATTTGGCTCGCTGCCCTCGGTGAGCTCGAGCTCACCCTCTCAAAGGCCAACTTCACAACGTGGTTTAAGAATACGGCGATCACCACATTTGATAATGGACGGGCTACGATCTCCGTTCCGAACACATTCACCAAAGCTTGGTTAGAGAAAAAGTATCATGAACAAATCGTAAAAGCTTTAAAGCATGTCACGACGAACACCATTCGCGAGGCGACGTATCGGGTAGAAATGCGCACAGCCGTTGTGGAGCAGCAAGCGCCGTCGCACAATGAGAGCATCTTTTCTTCAGAACCTCCGTCATCTTCCATGACGCCTCCGTCCTCGTTTTCATCCAACAATCCACATACGAATGAAACGGAAGACGCCAGTTTAAATCCTCGATACAATTTCAGCTCTTTTATCGTCGGAAAAGGTAATGAGTTGGCACATGCCGCAGCGATCGCCGCATCCACAAATCCAGGCGAATCCTATAATCCTCTCTTTATCTACGGCAGCGCAGGTCTTGGAAAGACCCATCTCTTGCAGGCTATCGGACATCACGTGGTTCAAACCAATCCAAAAGCCATTGTTCGCTATATTACCTGTGAACGGTTTACCAACGAATTCATCCAGGCGGTTCGCGGAGGCCGAGTGAATGATTTTAAGGATCGATACCGAACCGTGGACGTTCTCCTTGTTGATGACATCCAATTCATTTCCGGAAAACAAGGAACGCAGGAAGAATTCTTCCACACATTCAACGCCCTTCATCAATTAAACAAGCAAATCGTCCTCACGAGCGATCGCTCCCCAAAGGACATCCAATCCCTTGAGAGCCGTCTCCTTTCCCGATTCGAGTGGGGCATGATCACCGACGTCTCTTCCCCGGATTTCGAAACGCGCATCGCCATCCTCGAATCCAAGTGCCATGTGAAAAATTACCCCTTGAGTCCGGATATCCTCCGTCTCATCGGCGGAACCGTGCAATCAAACGTTCGAGAACTCGAAGGCGCCTTGAATAAAATCATCGCCTACCATCAGTTCAAAAACATCCAACCGACGAATGAAACGGTCCAAACCCTGCTCCAGAGTTTCATTCCGACCGTTCCGAAGCGAAATATCACCCCACGTCGGCTTATCGAGATCGTGACAACATACTATGATCTCCCTATCGAAGACCTCCTCGGAAAAAGCCGTGAAAAGCGCTTGGCTTTTCCACGCCAAATCGCCATGTATCTCCTGAGAGAGGATGCGAAATGCTCTTACCCAGCAATCGGCGCCCATGTTGGAGATCGAGATCATACGACCGCCATGCATGCATGTAACAAGATCACCGAGTCCCTAAAGTCGGATGAACAGTTAAAGCGAGATATCGCTACATTGAGAGAAAAAGTCTATAGCGACCATCCATCCACATAAGTCCACATTTCGCGTGGATAACTGAGGAGGACCTGGGGAAAGAATGGCATTCTTTCAAAAGCATCCACCGATCATCAAAAAGCACACACAAGATCGTTAACACCCTTCAACAAGCATCTTGGATCAAATCCCTAAGTAATATCGGTCATTTCAGACTTATCCCCGGCTTCCACAGGACCTATTACTACTTCTTCTCTTTATACTTATATACCTATATATGAAGTTCGTGTGTACACAAGAAAATCTTTCCCAAGGACTTACCATTGTAAGTCACATTACTGGTAAGAGCATCAATCTTCCTATTCTTGGAAATGTTCTTCTCCAAACCGAGGGTGGCAATCTTAAACTTTCAGCCACGAATTTGGAGTTGTCTGTGAATACGCTTATTCGAGGAAAGGTTGAAGTTGAAGGTGAGTACACGGTTCCAGCAAAACTTTTCCAAGATTATATTTCCCTCCTTCCACAGGGAAAGGTTGAACTTGAATTCGTTGAAGAGGGTCTTCGGATTACCGCGAGCGGCCAAGAAACGGTTATTCGAGGAATGAGCGGCCAAGAGTTCCCTCTTGTTCCGAAACTCGCGAAGACGAATGGGATTTCATTTAAAGCCACGGATATTAAGCGCATGATTTCACAGGTGGCTTTTTCCGTCTCTCTTTCGGAATCCCGTCCGGAGCTTTGTGGGATCGCTTGTTTTTTTGGCGGCGCGGTTGGAAAAGGGATGTCGGCGTTCGTGGCAACGGACGGGTATCGTTTAGCTGAGCGCGTGTTGCCGATGATAAAAGGATCGGCGGAAATGATGATGATTGTGCCATCCCGAACGATGCTTGAATTAAGCCGTATCCTTTCATCGTACAAAGATGAACTTGGCATCCCTGAGGAAGTGGAATGGGTGATGGCGGAAAATCAGCTTATTGTGACGTACGGGAACACGGAACTCGTTTCACGTCTCATTGAAGGATCTTTCCCGGATTATCGACAGATTATCCCGGAGCAATTCCGTGTGACTTCTGTGGCTGACCGATCGGATATTCAAAAGGCGGTGAAGTCAGCCTCGCTCTTTGCGCGACAGGGTCTCTTTGACGTCCATTTGGGCTTCCGGGCTGCGGAAGGGGTAATGAGTGTCCATAGTGCCGACCAAGGGACGGGAAAGACCGCTACGACCGTTTCTGCGGAAATCGAAGGAACGGATACGGACCTCGTGGTGAATTATCGGTATTTGAGTGATGGACTGACGGCAATTGGGACGCCGAAGACACGTTTTAAGTTGAACGACGGCAATAGCGCCATGTTGGTTGTGCCAGAGGGTGGCGATGAAGCTTATCGTTATCTCGTGATGCCTATTAGAAACTAACGATTGCAAGAATAAAGAAAAGATCCGCACTCGATGCGGATCTTTTTTTTACGTTTTATCTTATTCTTCTGTTGATGTCGCGGTATCCAAGATTAAGACGGTTTCGTTCATCGGTATTGAGGTTTTTTTACTCGGGGTTACGATGATGCTCGCTCGGTCGCTCTTGGATTTGGTTCCATTTGATTTGGCTACTTCAGCTTGGAGAATGTAAATCCCCGGGCCTTGGGTATATGACCAATTGAATTGGATGTTCGGATCCGATGGTCCGATGCTTGATCCGATCAGTCGACGTTCGCCGTCTGGCGTTTGGAGGTAGAGGTCTGCGCGTGAGATATCCGAGATGTCTTCCGCTTGTACGCGTACGCTGATCGGAAATTGGTCGAGGGAGACGGAGGATCCTGGTTGTGGTTCTTTGATACGGATGGAGACTTGCTCAGTTTCCGCGAGAAGGTTGATCGTGATTTTTGCGATCCCTCGGTTGCCAACGTCGTCTTCCGCTTCTACGGAAAGGGTGTGGAATCCTTTTTCTACCCCGTTCGGCGTTTCAGCGGAAATCGTCCATCGACCTTGTCCGTCGGCAGGTGTGTAGCTTGCGCCAAGCACATAGCCTTCGGTAATCGCTTTGACGGATCGGATCGGTCGCGAGGCGGAGATATTGAGATCGACTGTGAAAGCGCGATCCTTGATATCCGCATTATTCATCGGACTATTGATCATGACGGTCGGCGAGGTGTCCTTGGTGTGTACGTCGTCGTACTCGGTTGGTGGAGTACTGGTGGTATTCCACTGTTCTTTTTCTACCCAGGCTTTTACCCCCTGTTCCCACGCATTGTACTGGGGGTCTTGCTCTGGATGTTCTGGCACAGGACCGGTTGGATCATCGATATTGATATAGTGAAGAATCGAATGTGGTTCGTAGAAGGTTTTTTCTTCAATGAGTTCCGGCGGAGTGAATTCCGTAGCAAGTTTTCCGCTCACGGTGTCGATCTTTACCTTTTTCTCGAATGCGGTTCCAAGGATGGCAGACTTTGTGGTGTTTGAGGCGTCTGGTTTGTTGAAGGATTCAACGGGTGATCCCTTGAGAGCGTCCGTCATATACTGTTGCCAGATTGGGGCAGCGATGACTGAGCCGTCTGCTCCTCGTTTCATTTTTCCTTCTTCGCCTCCTCGGCTATTTCCTACCCAGACACCGGTTACGAGCGACGGCGTATAGCCAACGGTCCAAGCATCCACGTAATCGTTTGTGGTTCCGGTTTTGGCTGCCACAGGTCGCCCAGGGAGCGTGAGGCTATTCCTTGCTCCAAAAATATACGTTCGGGCGTTGTTGTCTGAGAGGACGTCGGAAGTGAGTTTGGCGATTTGTGCGTCCATGGCACGTGTCCCTTCGGAGGCTTTCCATTCTTCGAGAACGGATCCATCCGGATTTTCTACCTTTAAGAGGGAGACGGTCGGGTGATGAATGCCTTCTGTGGCAAAGGCGCCGTAGGCGGATACATGTTCGAGGAGTTCTACTTCTCCTCCGCCAAGGACAAGGGAGAGTCCGAATCGGTCGCGATTTCCGAATGTGCTGTACCCAAGCTTTTCGGCGAAATCGATGGCGTTCTTAACGCCAACGAGGTAGAGCATTTTTACCGCAGGAATGTTCAGCGAGCCTTGGAGCGCCATGCGAATGGAGATCGGGCCATGCTCTTTGAAATCGTAGTTGTTTGGATTGTACGGACCGCTTCCTGTTGGGAAAGATGTTTTAACATCCCAAAGAACGGTTTGCGGCAAGTATCCCTTCATGAATCCTGCGGCATACACGATCGGCTTAAAAGAAGATCCTGGCTGTCGAGGCCGGAGTGCGACGTTCACTTTTCCCTGGATGTCGTCATTGAAGAAATCCTGTGATCCGACCATGGCTAAGATATTCCCGTTTTTCGGATCAAGGGAAACGAGGGCGCTGTTCGTGAATCCGTACTTCTCCCCTCGTTTTTCCACGCCTTCGGTTACGGCTTTTTCTGCCATCTGCTGCTTATCCCAATCCAAGGTGGTGATGACTTTGAGTCCGCCGGTTTCCACGGTGCGCTGACCGTATTTTTCAACGAGTTCGGATCGGACCATCATCACGAAGTGCGGGGCTTTGATGCTTCCGACTTGCTGCGGAATGAGTTTTTTCAAGGTATCGACTTTTTTAGCCTCCTCCGCTTCTTCCTTTGAGATGTAGCCTTGCTCAGCCATTTGGTCGAGGACATATTTCTGTCGGCCAACAAGGCGTTCGCGGTTGTCGCCGTGTGCACCTGTACCATATGGATTGTAGGTATCAGGACCTTGTGGAAGCGAGGCGAGGAGCGCAGCTTCGTCGAGTGTGACGTCGCGGATGGATTTACCAAAATATCCTTGGGCTGCGGATTCGATGCCGTAGAGGTTTGAGCCGTACGGGATTTCGTTGAGATAGAGCTGGAGGATCTGATCCTTTGAGTATTTCCGTTCGATCTGTAATGAGAGAAGGACCTCTTTTAATTTACGGGTGACGGATCGCTCGTTGGTCAGAACGGCGTTCTTCACGAATTGCTGGGTGAGCGTGGATGTTCCCTGAACGCGTTGGCGTTTTAAGATGCTCATCAAGAATGCACGAGTCAAATCTCTCCAGCTGATGCCGTGATGCGTATAAAATCGTTTATCTTCAATGGCTACGGTCGCATGCTGAATGCTTGCGGGAATTTGGTCGATGGATATGAGTGTCCGTTTTTCATCGCCATGGATTTCATAGAGCAAAACCTGGCCGGTTCGATCGTAGATTTTCGTGGACTGGGCGACATTCCGATCTAGAAGCGTGTTCGGATCAGGGAGGTCTTTACTCATCCAGGCGAGCGAGATCGTTAAAATCAGGAAGCTGAGCAGTCCCAAGCCCGCAATGCCGATGCCGATGATCGTCGCAACCCGTTTCCACGGGATGTTTTTTCCTTTTCGTTTCTCTTGGTTGAGTTTGAGCGGTTCGTGGAGGTGTTTGATCGGCATAATTTCTTCCTCATATCCTACCTTATTGACGGGGAAAAGGAAGGTGATGGTTTGTCATCGCGAGATCGTCGTTCATGATGGGTTGTTCGCAGCTTGTGAAGGTCTATTTTATGATTTGGTGCTTCTTCTGTCGTTTGTTTTGTGAGAAAGAATTTTATTTTTTATTCATACCGCTGTTTCGAGCGAAGATCCGGTATATCTGTAGTACTTTTTGGCTAATTTAAGCCAAAAAGTACCGTCGCCCTCTTGACAAAAATCTTAAAATATGTTAAGTTGACTTTTCTTCGGCTGTAAACGGATTTCACCCCTAACCCCATTATGAACTCATATTTACGTCTTCCCCATATTTCCCTCCCAAAGATCAAAACGATCTCCACGCTTGGTGTGCTTGTGGCTCTCGCTATTGTGACGATGCCAACGCATTTCGCTGATGCCGACGTGGTTTCCGCTGGTCAGGTGGCTGAGGAGATGAAGATCACGTTCGATGATACGAGTTCGACTCAGGACATGGCGTTTGAGTTGCCAACGTACACCCGCGTGAAGGTTATTCGTACGTATGGCGCGGTTCCGTTCTCTGCCTATACTTCCCGTCCGGAAGAAACGGATGATACGCCGTTCATCACGGCTGATGGATCCCATGTGGCTGACGGGATCATCGCGGCGAACTTCTTGAAGTTCGGAACGAAGGTCCGTATCCCGAAGTTATTCGGTGACAAGATCTTTGAGGTCCATGACCGCATGAATAAGCGTTACCCGTATAAGATCGACATTTGGATGGAAGGATATAAGGACGCGATCCAGTTCGGTGTGAAGCGCGCTGACATTGAAATCGTGGAAGTCGAGGTTGTGAACCCATCCGACGAAATCGCAAAGAAATAAGCTGTTTGATAGAAAAAGCCTCCCGATGTCCATCGGGAGGCTTTTTGATTCAGGCTGCGCTCCCTAGACGAAAAAGGCGTCATCGGGTACGATCTTTCTCATTCACGGCGTGGTAGCCAAGTGGTAAGGCACGGGTCTGCAAAACCTGTATTCGCGAGTTCGATTCTCGCCCACGCCTCCAGAAGAAAACGATCGAGGAAACTCGGTCGTTTTTTATGGGGCCGCTGGACACTTTGGCTGTTTTTGCTATGATTTTCACTCGTCATTCTTTGCTGTCCTTTGCGTGTCACAGATGGGTGGTGCGCATGGTCACAGTGAGGAATGAAGTCATGTTCTTTCAAATCTTTCAACGTAAGGTTATGGACTGTGTTGGATGTATGGCATGTGCCATATGTTTCTTTTTGACCTCGTTCGCTTCGGCGGAAGAGACAGCGAAAGCTTCTGAATCATGGCGTCCTGTTCAAGGATCGTCATGCATTCTCATTCAAGAGAAATCGGTGATTCCGGATACGTCGCATCAACCGATGGTGTATTGGCGATTCCAGAACGCCTGCGAGGAGCCGATCACGTTTTCGTATCACTTGATCGCCCAAGCGGCGACCGGATGGAATACGATCATCAAATCAACGAAGACCATTCCGCTTATCGTTCATTTGGAAGCGAAACAGGTTCAGAAAGGCGACGACGGAATTTTTGGCCAATTTGCTCCGGGGACAGGTATTCGATCCGTTCGCGTTTTTATACAGGTCGCGCCGAAGCTGCTTGCTTCTTCAGGAGTACCAGAGCCTGTGAAGTCCAGATCTCCTGATTTGAACGTTGCGACCTCGCCGAGCTCATTGTCTGGCCCGGTTGCTCCAGAGAGTTCTTCTTCGGAACAGAAGAAGGTTCTGCCCTTCTGTAAGAATTGGGCCACGGTCATGCTTGGAACCTGTCGGTGTTTGCCTGGATCAAAACCGGATTCGGATCGTGATGCCGGAAAATTGGTATGCATTCCGATCGAGCGAGAACAGAAAGGCTCTTCCAATGGCATCGGGACCGGTGTGCCGTTCGGTCCGCCTGCACCGCCTTTGCTAAAGTCTCCGGTCGTTGTCATGTGCAATCCGAGCGTGCAGAGCTGTCCATAGTTCCCTTACGTTCTCATTTCAGAAAACACCCGTTATCTTGAGCCTCTCGGTTCAAGATGCGGGTGTCTTTTGATGGTAGGGATTTACGAGCTTTTTGGTCGATCTACATGACAAAAACCCCGTTTTCGGCTACGCTATGCGCCATGTTGATTTTCTCCCATCGAGGGGTGGAGCACGACGGCGCGGATGAAAACTCCGTGAAGGCTTTTTGTCATGCGTTGGAACATGGGATCGATGGCATTGAGCTTGATGTCCGTGTGACGCGGGATGGCGTTGCTGTGGTGACGCATGATAAAGACCTTCGTCGCATTGCGGGGAACAATCGGATGATTGAATCGCTCCTCTCCAAGGAACTTCGGGAGATCCCGCTTCGTCGAGGATCGAGCATTCCGGAATTGGATGAGGTGACATCATGCGTTCCTCCCCCGTTGCTTTTTGACATTGAGATCAAGGACGCTGAGGCATTCCAGGTGGTGGCGAAGAAATTGCGTACGAGCAAGACGCTTCGTGAACGAACGATCATTTCTTCCTTTCATAAAGAGGTTATCGAGTCCGTGGCAAAAGAATTTCCGGGCATGCGAACGTTTTTATTACTTCGGCGATGGTTCGTGCGTCCTTCGAAATTTGCAGAATGGGCAAAGGGTATTCATTTGACGGGAATTGGAATGGGGCATCCTGCATGGAATGCTGCGCGCGTTTCATGGGCTCATGAGCAAGGCTTGTTTGCTGTAGCTTGGGAGCCTTTCCGTATTCGTAGTCATACGAAGCGTGCAGAAAAGTTGATGCGGCTTGGGCTTGACGCGGTAATCGTGAATCAACCGAGCGTATATGTAGAGGCGAGGGATCGAGAACACAAGAACCCCTAAATCCCCTTGTCAGGGGACTTGAGCGTGGTACTAAGTAGGTATCAGATTTAAAATAATTTTCCCCTCCTTTCGGCTTGCCGAAGGGAGGGGTTAGGGGTGGGTTTGAGATCGGCGTGATGCTTTCAGCATCGAGCCAAAGTCCCCTGACAAGAGCCTGTCCTGAGTGCATCCGAAGGAGGATTTAGGGGTTCTCCCCTCTCCGTGCTACTATTTTTCCCATGTCCTCCCAACGTCCAAAGCTCCTCCTTTTAGATGCGAACGCCCTGCTTCATCGAGCATGGCATGCGATCCCTCCGCTTACCGCCCCGAATGGGATGGTGGTGAATGCGGTGTATGGCATGGCGAATGTATCGCTTAAGCTTTTCAAAGAAGAGTCTCCGGACCTCTTCGTGGCCTGTTGGGATACGGCGGCTCCAACGTTTCGTCATGAGGCTTTTGTGGACTATAAGGCACAGCGGGAAGAAAAGGAGCAGGAGCTTTATGATCAGATTCCGGTTGCAAAAGAAGTTTTGGAATCCATAGGCATCCCCTCTTTTTCGAAAGACGGGTATGAGGCGGATGATCTCATCGGGACGCTTGCGATGATCGGCGTGCGTGAAGGTTATGACGTTCGCATCGTGACGGGTGATCGCGACGCTTTGCAGCTCGTGAGCCCGCATGTCGACGTGCTTGCTTTTAAGAAAGGGGTAAGTGAAACAAAGACGTATGATGCGGATGCGGTTGTTGAGGAGTATGGCATCACGCCAGAACAGATCATCGAGTGGAAGGCGATTCGTGGCGACACGTCGGATAATATCCCGGGTATTAAAGGGATCGGTGAAAAGGGTGCGACGGAGTTGATCCAAAAGTTCAAGACCTTGGAAGGGGCGATCGCGGCAGCATCCGACCCGTCTTCGGATATTAAGCCGGGAATGCGTGCGAAGTTGCTTGAGGGCGCTAAGATCGGTCGAGAGGCGTTAAAGCTCGTCACGATTATGCGGGATGTTCCGTTGAAGATCGAGATTGAGGATTTTCACGGGAAGCCGGACCATGACGCATTCGTGCGTTTGGCCGGAACATACGGTTTCCGATCCCTTATCGGTCGTTTCCCTGGTGTTGCTCAAGAAAGCGATTCCTCAAAAGAAAAGAAAACCCGTTCCAAGAAGGCTCTTTCGGATGATGATGGATTCGTCTCTTGTAAGGATGAAAACGATACCATTAAAGTCTTGAAGGATTTTGCGTCTGCCAAGGATCTTGTGATCGCGATTCCTCCAACGACGCAGACGAGCCTTTTTGAATCTTCTACGGATGGCGTGGTCATGGGGACGTCCAGCCGTTCCGCGTCCATCCCTTTTTCCCTTCTTCGCTTGAAGGAGGTCCGTCCATTGGCGGAAAAGATCTTTACCTCCGATGACATCGGGAAAATCTGTCATGACGCAAAAATGTGCATGCGGGTTTTTTCCGAGCATGACTTCGAGCTCCGGGGTGTTGTGCATGATACGTTGCTTGCGGCATACCTCCTTTCCGAAGGAGAACGCCAGGCGGATTTACGTATGATCTCTTTGCATGAACTCGGCGAAGACCTTCCAGAGGGTGATGCGTTGGTACATGGTTTGGCGACAATCATCCGATCCATCGCCGATCATCAACGCGCGTCTCTCGTGAACGAGCATCTTGATGAAGTGATGCGTCGTTTCGAGCTCCCTCTTCTCCCGGTCCTTCGTACGATGGAGCGAAACGGTATTCTTCTTGACTTGTCCTATCTTAAAAAACTTTCCAAAGAGATCACGGCAGAAAAGAAATCATTGGAATTAAAGATGGAAGAGATCGTCGGTCACGCGTTTAATCCAGGGAGTCCGATCCAGCTTTCGCAGATCCTTTTTGACGAGCTCGGACTTTCGACGAAGGGCATTAAACGATCAACTCGGGGGTACTCGACGGCGGCAAGCGAGTTGGAGAAATTGGAAGGCACCCATCCCATCATCGAATTCGTCAGTCAGTACCGTGAGGTCTCAAAAATGCTTTCGACGTATATCGATGCTCTCCCGTTGTTGGTTGATAAAGATGGACGGGTTCATACGACATTCAACCAAGCGGTCGCCGCAACGGGTCGACTTTCGTCCTCGGACCCGAACTTGCAGAACATTCCGATCCGCACGGAGCTGGGTCGCCGAATGCGTCGCGCTTTCATCGCCTCTCCCGGGATGCGACTCGTATCCTGTGACTACTCGCAGATTGAATTGCGCGTGATTGCGGCGCTTTCAAAGGATAAGAAGATGTTGGAAGCATTCGCATCCGGTGCGGATATCCATACGGCCACGGCATCCGCCATCTGGGGCGTTGCCATGGATGAGGTGACGAAGGAGCAGCGTCGGGCAGCGAAGGCGATCAATTTCGGGATCATCTACGGTCAGGGTCCGAATGGACTTTCGCGTACGGCGGGTATTTCATTTGCAGAGGCAAAGGAATTCATTGAAAAATATTTCCAAACATTCGTTGGCGTCAAAACGTATCTCGAAGAAACGAAAGTCATGGCCCGATCGCGAGGATACGTTGAAACGCTTTTTGGACGCCGTCGCAATATCCCGGATATCGTGAGCGGTATCCCTGCGCTTCGGGCGGCAGCGGAGCGCATGGCGATCAATATGCCGGCGCAAGGCACGGCAGCGGATTTGATGAAACTCGCCATGATTCGTGTGGCAGAGCGTCTTGCCTCCGTTTCCCGTAATACGCGTCTTCTTCTTCAGGTTCACGACGAACTTGTGCTCGAAGTTCCTGAGGGTGAAGTTGACGTTGTTGCGACATTCGTCAAAGCAACGATGGAATCTGCAGCGGAGATCGGATGCCCTATTCTCGTTGAAGCGAAGGTCGGTGAGAATTGGGATGAGATGAATAAGGTTCGTTAGTTGGTGAGTCGTTAAAAAAACACCCTCGAGATTTTCTCGGGGGCGTTTTCTTTCTCATGATATTTTACCAACCCGCGCACGCTGCAGCTCCGGTTGGTCCACAGAGTCCATACGTAAATTGGGAGCCGGATCGTGGGATGTCGTAAAAAGGATCGGATGGCGGGACTTGGGTTTCTGTCGACATGTGAGAGAGGATCTTGTACTGCTGGCCGTCGGAACGATAGAGATAGCAAGATCCTGCCGGGAGCGTGGCTTGTTGCGGATCTACGGGTAAGACGCCGATGTATTTCGGCGCGAGATTTGGAACGTATCCGTTCGCTCCAGACGTCGGATGGCTTCCATAAGTTGCGCAGACGCCCCACCATCCACCGCTCGTTGAAGGGTAGGCTTCATTATCCGTATAGTAGACTTCGAGCGCTTTTTGGATGAGTGTGAGATCGCTTTTTCGTTTCGCATCCCGTACTTTTGATCGAGAATTTCCAAATTGTACAACGGCAAAAACGGCCAGGATCCCAATGATTCCAATGACCACGAGAAGTTCGACAAGGGTAAATCCGCGGCGTGAAACTTTTTTCATGATTGAAGTATAGCAGGATTTATAGCCAGTAGCTTCTATTTGGCAGATGAGGGTGTGAATGTCGTTAATGTTTTTTTGCTATACTCTACGTATGAATAAGCGTGGCTTTACGCTCATTGAACTCCTCGTGGTCATTGGAGTCATCGGTATCCTTTCGACGTTTGCCGTTGTGCAGCTCGCGGGAGCTCGAGAGAAGGCTCGCGTATCAAGATCGTTAGCGCACTCCTCGCAGGTATTGCGGTTTATTGGAGATGATATTGCTTTACGGTGGGATCTGGATGAATGCTCGGGAACTGTTGCGAATGATTCATCGGGTTTGAATAATAATGGCTCGCTCATAAATGTCACTTGGTCTACGGATACGCCAACGAATAGGAATTGTTCACTTCATGTTGATGCCGAATCTCCGGCGAGTTTCATCACGTCTTCAGTCAATCCGGTGATCTCTTTTTCGAGAATGACGGTATCGAGTTGGTTTAAAACGGCAAGCCTTGGTGGTACTGGAGTCAGTCCGTATTATTTTGATTTCCGTATTATCAATGGAGGGTATTTCCAATTCTGTTTAAATGGCTGCCATCAGTCGATAAAAAAATATAATGACAATAAATGGCACCTGGTCGTCATTACGGGGGATTCTAAAAATGTTCTCGTGTATATCGATGGCGATAACATTCCTGAGTTAACCAGACCTTCAGATAGCGGAAGTATTAGTAGCTTTGTTCTAGGTTCATACAATGGAAGTTCAAATTACATCACGGAATTTGATGACTTTAGAATGTATTCACGTGCACTTTCAAGTCATGATATTCGTTTTTTATACGCAGAGGAGGCGTCTGAGCATGTGGCTGTGAAGTAAGGTTTGGCACATCGATGGAATTGCAGGGGTGTCTGGCGTGGGATTGTATTGCGCCTTTATCACGACATGAGGCATTTTGTCGGGCCTTTGTCTGTCGCCTGTGATGAGTTGACGTGACGGTATCCGCGGGGCATGCTTGCATCATGTTCATCTTGTGTAGCGGAGCGGATACGTTTCGGAGCCTGCAAAAGGTTCGGGAATTAGAGGCGGCGTATCGTGCAAAACACGATCAAGCTGGCGTATCCGTGCAGCATCTTCCATCGGGAAAAGATGGGATCGATCCCCTGCTTTCCGCGATGTCCGGAGGGTCCCTTTTTTCAACGCGTCGTTTTCTTCGAGCGGATGATCTTGTAAGCGGGTGTCCGAAAGCGAAGCGTGATGCGCTCATTCGCGCCCTCGCTCGAGACGCAGATGACCTCATTGTGGTTTGCCTTGAATCAAGTGAAGTGACGACGACTGAATGCAAGCCGTTCGCATCATTGCCGAAATTTTTCCACTATCAATTCCCTCTTCTCTCTCCTGCGGAATTCATGGATTGGGCGATGGGGTACGCGTCATCGATGGGGTTTACGGATGCGCGTGCCATTCGTTCGCTCGTTGATCGTGTGCAGGGCGATACGTGGGCGTTTATTTCCGAGTTCGCAAAAGTGCAAGCTGGTGGAGAGATGGTAGAAAAGAACAGCGGAGATCTTTCTATTTTTACCGCGATCGACGGACTTCTTGAGCAGCGTCAGCAGCGCCACACGATCCTTCGTCAGCTCGATGATCCTGATGCCGTGATTGCGCAAACCCCGGGTCAGCTTCGATCTGCTCTTCTCGTTCAGTCTGGATATACAAAAGGAATCCATCCATTCGTATTAAAGAAAGTTTCTCGTTTACGATTTGCATCCCCTGCTCGTCTTTGGAAGCGTCTCGCGGGTTCGTTCGTGTGGTCTCGTTCGAGTCATGCATCCGCGGAAGAGTCGTTGGATATTTTGGGATAGAGCTTCGCTTATTATGGATTACGAATTGCGAATTACGGATTACGAATGAAGCGTGAAAAGTTTAAAACAAAAAATCTCCGATACTTGTTCGGAGATTTTTTTTGTTTCGTTCGATTTACTTCTTTGATGCTTTGGCGATGGACTTCATGAGCGCCGATTTCTTTCGATTCACCTTGTTCGGGCTGATGACTTTGTTCTTTGCGGCCTTGTCGGCTGCTTTTTGGAAAGCGTGGAGAGCTTCGATCGCTTCCTTGGTCTTTCCGTCCTTGATGAGCTGTTCTACTTTGCTCAAGTGAAACTTCACATTCGTTTTTACGCGAATGTTGTGTTCACGATTCTTGATGGATTGGCGCAATCCCTTTGCTGCGGCTGTCTTATTCGGCATATGATAGATGCGAATGTACAGCCTTTTTGATGATACGTCAACAGGATTGGTAGGTCGTAGGTGGTAGGTCGTGGGTAAGAAGATTTAAATTTTGGTGGGAAGGTATTTTTGATACCCTTTTTCTTAATAAGATGTCCGATAATAAGGAGTTTCAACGTCTGTCCATCGTCTGCCACCTACGACCTACTGATTTCAGCTTTGACGTTTTTGCTTTTGTTGATTAGAATACCCCCGCTCTTCCATAACAAAAAGCGTCCATGGGAGTTGTGGGATATTTAAAATATTTTACGACGCTTAGCATGTCCCCGTAGTTCAATGGATAGAACGAGAGACTCCTAAGCTCTAGATGGAGGTTCGATTCCTCCCAGGGACACCACGAAGAAAGTAAGTAGTAAGTAGTGCGGGAATGATTTCCTTTGCTACTCTCTGCTTGCGAACGTGTAGGTTAAATTCATGGGCCAATAGCTCAGTTGGTAGAGCGCTGCATTCGCATTGCAGAGGTCAGGGGTTCGAATCCCCTTTGGTCCACCAAAAAGAAGCATCCGTTAATAGCGGATGCTTTTTAT
>JAHBAS020000032.1 GCA_018499965.2 Candidatus Uhrbacteria bacterium | reverse complement strand
CCACGGTTGGTGACGGAGAGGAGGGTGTCGGATTCTCCTGAGACGGCGCAATTCGTGCCATTTGCGAGACAGACGCTCTGACCACCGACGGTGAGGGTTGTCACTGCAAGACGAGAACCGGTCGCATTCGTGAAGTTGAACTCGGACACTGTGCCAGAGGTAGAGATAAAGGAAGCGAATCCGGCGAGTGTGGCGTAGAGATTCGTCGAAGTCACGTTCGTACCCGTGGCATTCGTGAATGTAAGGGCTTGAAGTGAAGAAAGTCCACTGACCGTGAGCGCATTAGAGAATGAAGCGTCAACGCCCGCGATCGTGCCGGAAGCGTAAATATTGCGCCAGGCATTCAAAGCGCTTCCAAGATCCGTGATGTTATTTGACGATGGAGCAAAACCTGTGGCATTTAAGACCATTTCGCCACCTGCATTCGTAATCACACCATTCGCATACGACGTAGAACCGGCAACGAGAGCCGCATTCGTGTAGATCGACGAAGCAGATCCGATATTCCCGGCAACGAAAAGATCATCGCCTGTTAACTGGAATGCCGTATTCGCAATAGAAGATGTTGAAGCGCCAATCACGACTTCTGCGGCATATCCGCTTGGTCCGATCGTCAATCGGGAGGTTGTAGCATTCACGCGGAAGAAGAACGGCGATGTCCCCTCGCTCGTTCCGCCGATAGCGACGTTATTCGTAGACGTGACCGGACGGATCACATCCGTCACGCTATTCCATGCCCAATTCGCGTCCGAAGATCCTCCGGTCACCGGACAATTCGTGCCGTTCGCGAGACACACGAGCTGTCCACCAACAAGCGTATTCGATGGAAGCTGTGTAATGCCGGAAACGTAGAGATTCGTCGAAGTCACGTTCGTACCCGTGGCATTCGTGAACGTGAGAGCTTGAAGTGAAGAAAGTCCACCGACCGTGAGCGCATCAGAGAATGAAGCATCAACGCCCACGATCGTGCCGGAAGCGTAGATGTTGCGCCATGAAAGCGCGCTGGAACCGAGATCGAATGCGTTATTCGTGGTCGCCACGATATTCGAGGCGATACGCGCATTGAATGTCACGACATCAGACGTCGCATCTCCGATAATGGTCTGACCGGAGACGGCGAGATTTCCTGTCGTGGTGACATTACCCTGTCGTGAAACCGTGAACACCGCACCACTGGCATTGATCGCCTTGATGAGGTAGTCATAGGTATCCGACGTTCCAGACGTGCTCAAAAGCAAGGTCGAGCGGTCACTCGAAGCTGCATTCTCACCCGTCTGTACGAGCTTCAACACCTCCGCACCCGAAGTCACGGATGAAGCTGTGCGATATCCATTCCATGATTGCGTATTAAACGCCTGCGCCGCAGAACCGAAGCGCTTGCGAGGCGTCATTTCCGAATCCGAGCCAACCGTTACGCCCAAATAGATCGAATCGCTGTTCCAGTCCACACCATCCAACGAATTCTGCGCGCCCGATCCCAACAAGATCGAGAACAACCCATTCTCAGCAACGCTCACGTTGATGGCGCTCGGAGAGCCTACGGATCCCGAAGCCGTCCATACGCGATTTCCAGCGCTTTCCGCATCGTAGAGCGAAAAACGAATGCTATACGTTCCACTCGTCACCGGAACCCCCGCGCTGGTAAGCAACTTACCCTGGTAGTTGATCTGCTCATTGATGCCCTGCGCAGCGAAGATTTGGTCTTTCCCCGCTGGGAGAACGATAACAAGCAAAATACCTACCACGAGTATGGAGGTTTTGATGAATTTCTTCAGTGAGTTATAACGCGTAGCCCCTAAGAACATGACTGTTCTCTCCGCGCCCTGACTGCTAATACCAACGTTTTTTATTGCGTTTTTCTGAAAAAAAGTACGCAAATGCTTTTTATTCAGAAATCGTTGTGTATTTGTAGCCTATCAATGCCTTTGACGGCACATGAAGACAAACGACCCACTACCCGCATCATCGAATTTTTCCGATATGATACGGTTCGTATGAAAATGCATTTTTCATACGACGTTTATTGAGTTTTTTTGTGTTTGCCTCTTGACGAGCGGGAGTGCGTGACGAGAAGGATCTACGCTTAGGCTGAGACCATTTCTACCCAACGCACTTGCGATGAAGTAGCAGCCCAAATGATGATTGTGATGCAACAGCTGGTTGACCGACCAATCTGTTTCACCCCTTCACGTCTACAGTAAGTATATATACTAATTATAAAGGCTGTTTTTGACGCTAATTTTAGCTAAAAAATGCCTGTGTATATCTTGTGTAAAACCTATTTGAAGCTGTGCAAATCTCTTTTTCTCTACCTCACACCCATCTTCTGAGAACCAATCCTACCGATCCTTGAATCATGTAAATCAAGACTCAGACTACTGCTTCTTCCCATCCTCTGGATCCATATGGATCGGCACACGAATCACAGTTTCTTTCCTCTTTGTCGCATCGATCTTCTCAAGCTTCGAATCACGATAGCCCTTTGCCTGTACAACGACTTTATAAACGTTCTTTCCAACCAAGAAACCGTATCGACCGCGTCCATCCGTCACATACGTCTCTAAAAGACGGTCATAGACCTGATCATACAAGCGCACGATCGCACGGACAATCGGCCGACGTGTATGTGCATCTGCGATAATCCCCCATTCATGCGGACGTGATGGCAAAGAAAGCCGACGGAAAAGCGAGTAAACGCCGATCTGCACCAAAACGAAGAGCGCCATAGGCACCGAAGGCGTAATGAGGAATGCCACACCCGAAACAGCAACACCGAAAAGCGCGACGCCGTGTTGGACGATGCGCATGAAGTGCGAAAAAATCACACGACGTGGCGTTTCAACAGCAACCATCGGATCAAGCGGGACATTAATGGCAATCGTAGCCGGTTCCGTAAGCTCAACCACGCCTCCGGAATAGATATCAACATAATCCCCATCCGTATGAATCCCACGAAGCAACGATGATGGGAACTCGTAACGCTGTTTAACCACCTCCAAGCGATACTTCCCCGGGTCTGAATGTAAAAAGTACCGACCCTCACGATCCGTGACCGCAGTGCGAGCCGTTAATCCCGTTTCCTCATTAATCCAGCGGACGATCGCAAGGTCAATCGGACGTTTCGTGATCGAATGATAGACCATGCCGTACGCCTTTCGCTTCCTCCGCCACAACAACAAGAACGGTTGCGTAAAGAGATACTGCAAGTACGTCAGAACTTGAAACGCCGAAAGCGCCCCTGCGGCATTCGCGATACCAATCGCAAGCGAAACCGGTGCAATGATCTGTTGATTGGCATCTTGAACGTTTTTCGTTTCCAACCACGCTTGAAATTGTTTTACACCAAAACCGATCGCATCACCAAAGCTCTGCGCATATGCCCCGATAACATTCGTTACGCTCGATGCGCGCCCCTGCAAAATCTCTTCTGGCGTAAGAGGAAGACGCGTGAGTTCGATAACCTGATGGAAGATGTTCGTATCGATAAAAATAGGATCCGTCTTCACGCTTACATATCCACCCCGCTCTACTTCGGCATAATATAACCCCTGAGGCACCAAAAATACGTATCGACCATCGGTATCCGTCGTCTGTGGATTCGTTTGTCCGTAGGGAGCGCCGCTCCAAAGCACCCAATTCCCACCTTCTTGTCGATAGAGACGAACAACAGCTCCATCAATCGGCTGCGTAGGATCTCCGACGATCGAACGCTCAAAGATAAATCCATACCCGACCGATCGAAGCGGAATACTCATGCTCGAAACGGATCGATCCGAATACAACGCTTCCACCGTCATGGAACGATCCCCTGATTCCGATGCGATAAACGTTCCTTCGTACCATCCGTAATCCGGACGATAGGAAAGTTGATAGGTATGACCATCAATAACAACAACGACGAGTGCAGGCGTGTCACCGGAAGCACCGAAGATCGCTCGAACCACGATCGACGAGCCGGATAATACATTCACGACGCCGCTTCGATCTCCCTGCAACGGAAGAAAACCGTTCGATCCAAAAATTTGTACGCTGAATGATGCGTGTTTCGTGGGTTCTGTAGGAAGTTCGACCGGAGGAATGGTCGGTGGCGTTTCGGGCTGAACCGGAATCGTTGGCGGAATCGTCGGAGGAATTTCTGGGACGACTGGAGGGATTTCCGGAGGGACCTCTGGCAGGCTCGCGAGCGGCGTCGCACTTGCAAGTGCGCCAGAAGCAAAATTCCCATTCGCATCATAAGCGAAAGCGCCATAATAATACGTCGTACCGTTCACGACATTCGTATCCACGAATCCGACACCATATCCTTGAAGCACGAGATCTCCATCCAACGGACTCGTCGGATACCCGGTCGTACGACGAACGATTCGCACCCCCACATAATCGCTATCAGACGGATTGGACCAAAGAAGCGCCACGAAACCGTTCCCAGGCGTTGCCGTAAGCGACACGTTTCCCGGCGGCGTTTGATCGCTCGCCGTCATAAACGTAAGGCCATCGATCGTCGTACTATTCCCGCTCGCGTCCACAGAAGTCACGCGCACGTAGTATGTTGTGCCCGGCGACAATCCTGCAATCGGCATCACGTGACTTGTAACGAATCCAATCGAACTGGCCGTCGACCCGTATGCCGGTGATGTTCCATATTCCACAAATGATGTCGCAGGCTCATCCGTAGACCATAGGATATTCGCAGACTGATCCGTAACCTGCTCCGCTCGAAGCGATGAGATGACAGGAGCCGTCGTGTCGCAGGCGAGTACAAAAGAATAGCCGGAAGAAAATGCAAAATTTCCATACGCATCCACGGAACGTACGCGATATTCGTAGGTCCTGCATGGAATGAGATTGGTAAGGGAAACCACATGCGACAAAACCATGGATCCGTTAACGACGGTTCCCGATGCGTACGCATTCGAATGTCCGTAATCCACCTCGGATGTGGAAGATTCGTCCGTTTGCCATAACACATCCACGCTCGTGAGAGACGTGGAAGATGTTCGCACGTTAAAAATGGCCGGCGGAGTCGTATCCGATGTAGAAGGATGACCGCCGGTATCCGGAGGTGGATACGATGCAGTGACCGCGACTTGCGTATTATCCACGATCGCCACGCCCATCACGCCCGTATCGCCGAATCCCCCGCCCATGGTCAGTTCATAGTTATCAGGCGTCGCCGGATTCACGATCCGATTCAAACCTCCCGCATTCGTTCCGATTAATACACGTACCGTCGTGCTCGCAACGACTTCACCAAGCACAGCATCCGTTGGCGGAGAAAGCGTGAGAACGGATCCACTGATAGACGCGCCCCATACGCCGACCGCCGGAGAGGCCGCAACCGTCTCAGTCGTCTCCGTACCCGTCACACCGTGGGAAAGCGAAACGTCGCCAGCGACGATGCTCGAAAGCGTAAAACCCGGAAACGTAAACGTGATCGTGTCCGTAGACGCATCGATTCCGCTCGGCGTGATGAACGTCAATGCGTGATTCGACGCATCCCCTGCCAACTGACTCTCCAATGCATCCCCCATATACGACAAGGTCGCCGCACGCAAAGAAGAAACGCTAAAAACACAACATGTGAAACATGCGATAACGAGAAAACGAGCAAGACGACGCATGTAAGTTAAAAGCTGGAACGTTAAAAAGTTGTAAAGTTTAAAAGTTTCAATGGGATAACTTTCCAACTTTCCAACATGCAAACTCGCCAACCGACGCTACCTATCCTTTCCGCTTGCGCTGAAGTTTCTTCATCGCAGACCGAACGAGCATAGCGTTATACAAACGGATCAATCCGATCAACCCTCCAAGCAGCACCATCGCAACGAGAATCACGTGCCAAGGAAGAACCCAAAAAGAAACGGATGTTTTTCCAAGTTGCGCCTGCTGCGATCCATAGGTCACATCAACGGATGCCGTATACCGACCGATCGCAAAATTTCTCCATTCATTACGGAGCTCTGCCAAAAAACCGCCAGAAGATGTTTCAAGCGTTTTCGCCCACCCTGCTTCAATGCGACGAACGCTGTTCGGAAGCACGGCGGCGTTATTCGGATTCGCGGACAAACGAGCGACCACGCTTCCAAGCATATTTCGAACCACGACGGTTCCGCGCGGACGAAGGTGGACGCTTCCGGCGTTCCGGATACGCAATTCAAAAACCGCTGGCAATCGATTCAAAAATCCTCCATCCTTCATGCGTAACGATTCCACCCGAGCGTCCTCACGAACGTCTCCAGGAACGCGTACGAGCAAAAGAACACCTACCTGTTCCGCGATCCCCACGGCAGAACCGTTCTTCTCACCGCCTCCTCGCGTAAAAAACAAGGTTGCATAATGCCCTCCCGGCTCAGCGCCTTCCGGAACACCGATCATGAACGGGAACTCTGCGGACTCGCCCGGATTTAACGTGATCGTCGGCTCTCCAAAACGAACCCAAGAAGCCAATCCCGTTGGCGTCGCTTCATCGAGATACGTCTGCCCGCCGTCTTCGCCGCTCGCGACAAAATTTTCCGCATTCAACGTAAACGTCTCCCGCTGATTCGTATCGTTGATCAATCGGATCTTATCCTGAACACTTCGACCTGGCGTGATCTCAAAATCATATAGCACCGGAGAAACGGTAATCGCACTGACCGGAGAAGCAATGAAGCAACAGGTAAAAACCAACGCGAGCGCGAAGGCGGTTGATCGAAGACTCCGTTGAAAAGCGGCGTTCATTTTGAAAAGAAATTAGAATGAACCCGTCACGCGATACGTAATCGTATGACCGTAATTTCCCGTTGGCGTACCTGCATTGATCGACGCTCCGTGCGTAACCAACGACGTCGTATTCAAACTCGGCGCAGCAGATGCATTGAACGGAGCCGTGTATGAAATAACCGTGGTTGCACTCGTAAAGTTCAACGGCGTCGAATCTACATTAAAGGTCAATGCCGCATCTTGCGTTGCAGAAGCTTCGTTCACGGGATTCGTGAATGCCCCTCCGCTCGTACGACCTCCAGATGACGCACCTCCAAGCACAGCAATGCCGTACGCCTCGGTTCCGGTCGCGAACGCCGTGTCATTCGTAATCGCCGTCAGCGTAGCGTATCCGTTTGAATTGAAAAGCGTATTCGGTTGCATCGTCGTGGTAAATCCCGTTGCAGCATTCGTGGCAATGCGAAGTCGATAGCTGCAGTAATTCACCTGCGCGAGCGAGAGAACGCCTAGCTGACAGACGTTCGTATTCGCCGTATCAGCGCTGTCACGAATGGAAAACGTCAGCGAGGCAGGAACCTGAGCCGTTACCTGAACTTCGTTCCCACCCAACACATAGTATAATGCCGCGCCAAAATCCGTGGTCGTATACTGAGACGTTGAACTCGTCGCACGCATACTGATCGAATAATTCGTCGCCGTTGAAGTCGTTAGCCCAAAACTCAAACAAAGAGAACCGGATGTTCCGGTTGCCACGTTCTGCGTAAATGTGAACACTGCCGTACTCGACGTGAATGATCCGAAAGATCCGGCAGCTCCACCGAATGCCGTTGATGCCGTTCCGCAATTCACGATCGTTCCTGTTGCTGCGGAAGAGATGGAAATCGTTACCTGCGTACCCGTTACGTAAAACCCTGAAGCCGTCCAACCCGTACTCACTTCCGTCTGCCCTCCACTTCCAGCATCCGTAGTTCCAACGCCATCGGAAACAGTCACGGTAACACCCGCCGCCGTCATCGTCCGAATGGAGACGAGAAAAACGATAGCGACCGCAAGCAGTCCGATGCGAAGAAAAAATCCCTTTGAATTCATATTTATTTTAGAAGTTTGAGGTAAGACGATAGAGCACCGTATCTTCGTACACGCCCGTAGGAGTTGAACCATCGATCGAAAGTTTATAAATCACTCCAGACCGATGATTTTCCGCCGAAGCATTCGAACTTTGAATAACACGTTGCGTTGATGTTGGAATTGCAAGATCCGTTGACGAGCTGCTCGCAAAAGATCCGACACTTCTCGTTCCGTACTCTTCCTGACCAAGAGTAACCGATCCATCCGCAACATCTCGAATCGTCGAGCTCGCCGAATGGAGTCCGTTTAACCCTTGTATGGATACAGTATAACCTTGTTGGGCATTCGTGACTACATCAACAGCGGTAAACGAGGTCTTTCCTTCGCCAGGAAGAATCATTCCGAATGCCGCACTCTTTCCCTCAAGACGATACGCATAATCATCAGATCCACTTGGAGAAACAGACATTGAGGCAACGTCTCCTTGCCACGCATCAACCGTCACGATATTTCCTGTTACATCTACGACCTTCCCAAAAGCAACCACTTCACCCAACCCCTCATTCTCAACAACCGAAAGGTAATTCCCCACGGCAAATAAAGACGCATCATTCACCGTCACCGTAAGACCACCTTGAGAAAAAGATGTATACGCACTCCGCACCTGCGATTCCTGTGTCTTTACGACAAGCGAAAGGGATGGAATATAATCATCCGCAAGACGATATCCTGCCGACAATTGATACGATTCACTATCACTTAAGCCCGTCGCATGCTCCCCTACCGTGTCTTGGAGCCCATAATTCGCAGACACTCCATCGTCAGTACCTCCAATATTAATAGAATCCCATTCAACCCCGTAGTTCGTACTCGTCATCGCAAAAAGAGCCACTGGAAATATGGCCAAAAACACCACGACTAAGCTCCTGGCAAGAATCACTCGCATTTTACGTTAAAATGATAACACGATTTTACTAATCTATATATTGAGTCGTAAAATAATATATAATGTTAACAACATGTGTGGTAATCCTGCATAATAAATCCAAATTGGAAATAAAGTTAACATCTTTTAGCTAAAACTACATATTTTCAAATGCTCCGTTACAACTGTTTCACGTGAAACAATCGTTAACAAGATTGTTTAAAAACAACTAGTAATCAGATGATAGTTTTATTAGTAATTGCAATTACTAATAAAACAGCTTCTTAATCAACTAGTAACCGCAAGATGTTTCACGTGAAACATTCGTTTAATAGAAACCATCGTAATAAAAACATTTTAGCAAGTAAAACACCAACTTGATCAGAAAGCTATCTTCAATCAATCACTTGCCAATCAGTTAGTAACTAAAAAATGTTTCACGTGAAACGTTTTATATAAAAAGTATTGTAGAAAAACTAGAAGATGTAAAAATAAGCTATAACAAAAAAATGTAATCGCCACGAATTCGACATAAATCTAAAAAAATATAAACGTTCTATTTATAACATTTTTTGCGCAACGAAATACATACTTGCATGACCATTAAATCGAAATGACAATAGTATTTATAAAAAAGCAGAACAACGCCTAGGACACTATTCTTTGTAAAATGTTTCACGTGAAACATTAGCCTGATTAGCCAACGTGAGCATCTGATCCGGATAGCACAATTTTCCAATAAAAGTTTTTCTAAAAAACGCCACACAACCAAGTTCATCAACACGATGTTTCACGTGAAACATTTCCATGAAACAAAAAAACACTAGCTAGGATACGCATACTTTATGAAAATCGGACCAAAGAGAATTCGAAACGCTGATCTATATAGAATACGAACATCATAAAAACCTAATACGCGATGTCTAACTGTAATAAAAAAGCAACCGCTATTATAAGGACACCTTCTTAATGTTGTACTTAAGCAGATTCGAACCACTAGCCATCCCGATGGCCATTAGGATGCTATACCAGCTGAGCTAGTTCTAATAAAAAGCATCCGCTATTAACGGATGCTTCTTTTTGGTGGACCAAAGGGGATTCGAACCCCTGACCTCTGCAATGCGAATGCAGCGCTCTACCAACTG
>JAHBAS020000019.1 GCA_018499965.2 Candidatus Uhrbacteria bacterium | reverse complement strand
AGATGTGTATAAGAGACAGTTGTTAGGCCGTTGCATCGTTTTAAACGCGAAAGCACCGTACCCGAAGAGAAGTGGGCACGGTGCGAGATCGCTATATTTTCCTTTCGTATCTAGAGATTGAGAAGTTGCGTGATTTCTCCTACGGCTCTTGGCCGCTCGGCGCGGGTTGAAGGTTGCGGTACATGCGCTGGCTCTGTTCGTCCATGTCGAAATTGAGTTCAAGACAGATAAGAAGTTCATGTTCCCTCTGAGGGTTTGCGAAGATCTTGTCCATTTGAATTTTTCTCGCTTCTTCGACAAGGGTTCTGAGGAGTAAGCTCGTTATCCTGTACTGCTCTCGAGCGTCCAGTGCTTGCTCAATCGTCAAGTCTTCGACGACGCCACAGCGACGAGATATCAGTGTGTACATCGGGACGAGTAGCGCGACGCCAACGATCGTGTCTGTTTCGACGTGCTTGATGACGAGAACCCGTCCAAACGAACTCGCATCATCGAAGCTCTTTCGCATCCATTGGATGCGTTCTTGCGGCGTCGCTTGTCCATCGGGGATTCTTAGAAGGCGCAGAAGCGCTTCCAGGTGTCGATCTTGCGTTCGGATATCTTCCGCCATTGGGGCGAGCCAGAGGGCGAGGTATGTCGGTTCCATGATTACTCCTTCGTGCTACTTGGAAGTAGCGGTTCCTGAATGATGAATCGCATGTTCACTTCGTCGTAGGCGTTGAATCCAAGATCCGTGTACACCTCTCGATGGGCCTGGGTATACGGTGTACTCATGACGGCAATCATTTGGAGATGCTCCGCTTTCCGTTGAATCGTTCGGATGAGTTCTCGAATGAGTTCCGGAGTTTGGTGATCCCGATGGATCACGAAATCTTTGATCATTCCATGATGACCCTCGTCGATCGTATGCGCGATGACGAGCGTTGCCATGCCGATGATTTTTCTGGCGGGCGTATCACGCGCCTGCCAGACGATGAAGACGTAATTCCTTCCGCACGCCTCGGAGATCCGTCCGCTAACCTCCCACGGAGGGATGGAAAGGCGAGGGTCTTTCGACTCATCGCCTTGGCGTCGCTCTTCGTGGAGTTGGATGCGAAGTTCCCGGAGGTCGTTTGCGTATTCGATAACGTACTGCGGTTTCGCAATATGATCGATCTGAATCGTTGATGCCATGGTTTCCTCCCATGTCGTTGCTTTCAAATGTTGAAAGCCGTTCGGAGTTGATCGGATGAGAAGTCGAGGTATCCTTTTGCTTGGAACTCAGGGATCGTGACCCATGGACCGCCAATGACGCGATCCGTGTCGTTGAGCGTGATACCGTTCAAGTGATCGATTTCGTGCTGCAAGAGCCGTGCGAACCAATCCGAGGCGTCGAACGCAACGGAGGCTCCGTTGTGATCGATGGCGCGAACACGGATGCTTCGATGGCGCAGGACAGCGCGGAGCCGTCCTTGATAGCTCAAACATCCTTCGAAGAAGCAGATTATGCTTGCGTCGATGATGTCGTATTCCGGATTGATCAAGACTTGAGCTGGAATCGGTACGCGTCCTCTTGCGGCGAGCTGTTCTGCCGTGAGGTGTTTTTGGTGTTCGGTCGTATCTTCAATGGTGATGATTCGCACTTCTTGGCCAAGCTGCGGAGCCGCCAATCCAATCCCAGGATGTCTGGGATCGCGCATGGTAGTCCACATGTCTGCAATGAAGTGTCGTACGTAGTCACGACCAATCTCGTGTGGATCCAGGCGTTTCGCGATTTTATGGAGGCTCGGATACTGTTCTGGAACGAGTCGAAAAGCCATGCTGCCACTTCCTGTTCTCTATCTCTAGATAGATGTGAAAGACCGTGTTAGAAGCGAAAAACGCTTCAAAAACATGGCGTCGTTGTAACAAAAAGTAACATGACTGTCAATGGAGATTGACATGAAACTACGGATTCGTTCCTACGATCAAATTTAACAAGCTATTGTCCCATCCGGCAAAACTGGTCGGACAACTATTCGGGGCTGAAGAGGTGTTTTCTAGGCGCGTCGCCAAGATGTAGTGCGTGCTTACGCCGGTATTGGCCAGGCTGCAATTTCCGGTAGGTCGATACCCGGAGCAGTAATAGTAGCCGTACTGTCCAACGGTATTCGTCGGATCGTTTGGCATTTTACCGATGTACGTTGAAGGCATGAGCGGCGCCCATGTGGCGACATACGTTCCATTGGAAGATGCGCAGCCAGGAGGGTATTGGCCGTTGGCATCAAGATAGATTTCCAACGCCGCTTGAATCTGGCGAACATCCGCAAGTCGTTTGGCGTCCCTGGCTTTGCTTCGTGCATTCCCGAAACTCACCACCGCAAGCGTCGCAAGCAATCCGATGATCGCGATCACGACGAGGAGTTCGATTAACGTGAAGCCTTTCTTGTGATGATGGTAGGCACTCATACGCGTTTGTAACTCAGTACGCCCCTTTTCTTGAAATCACGATAAAAGGCGTTTTCAGTAAAATCCACAAATCAAGTCCCGGAGACCAGTGCTCAATGTACCAGGTGTCGATACGGACCTCGTCTTCAAAATCTAAATTTGCACGACCGGAAATTTGTGCCATGCCCGTGATGCCCGGCTTGATGCTCAATACACGGCGATGATGTGGTTTGTAGAGCTTCACTTCTGCTGGCATGTGCGGACGAGGACCTACTAAACTCATGTCACCTTTGAGGACCAGAAAGAATTCCGGAATTTCATCAAGCGACGTCGCACGAAGGAATTTTCCAAACGGCGTGACCCGCGGATCGTCTTTGATTTTCATGAGCGGACCTTCGCGTACGCTTTCGTGTTTCTTGATGAATTCAGGATCGAGATGGAGTTTGTCTGCGCCTACGTACATGGATCGGAATTTGAAATAGGTAAACGGTTTCCCGTTTTCTCCGATACGTTGCGTTGGCGCGCCTTCATCTCCTTGCTTGGCGTAGAATACCGGTCCTTTTGACGTGAGCTTGATGAATATCGCAATGAGGATGTAGACCGGGGAAAGGAGGACGATAAACGTGAGCGAAATGAGGATGTCGAAGAACCGTTTGAAGATGCGTCCCCATCCATCAAGCGGCGTATGCTTCACTTCGATGATCGGGATGCCGCCGTTCGTGGTCACGGAAATGTTCGTAAAGCTCGCAGCGAAAAGGTCAGCGAGGTATTTGAACGTGACGTTGCGCGATTCGGTGATCGCGATGAGTTCAAGCGCATCTTCTTTGGCGATCGCCGGATCCGCGAGCAATACCTCTTCAATGGATTGGTCTTTTAAGAGCTTTTCCAGATCAATGCGCGCGGCATCGTTCCAGGTCGGAATGCGTTTTACGACCGTATATCCAAGCACGGGATGAGAAGCGAAAAGTTCTGCGAGTTCAATCGCGGCTTTTCCTTTGCCAATGATGACGATGCGACGATGACCGACTTTTGAACGTAGGAGTGCGTGACGGATCACACGCAACAAGAGGCGATCAAAGAACACGAAGAAAATGGATAAGGCCCAAATGGCGAGGATGATAAAACGGGACGTGGTGAATTCGCGCTGGAAAAACACGGTCGCGATCAAGATCATGGTTCCGGCGGTGCAGCTCACGATCACGCGGCCGGTTTCTTCCCAGGCTCGTCGCTGTCGCGTGCTGTACAGTCCAGCGATCGCAAAGATCGCCACGAACACGCCAGAGAAAATCAGGGACGTGGTGACGAATTTTGAGAAAGGGATTTCCGTGAGAATCGGACGGATTTCAATGAACGCATCCGAGAATCGAAGAGTGTACGCGGTAAGCGCCGCAACCATAAGTGCCACGAAATCGAGCGGGACTTGAAGTCCGATGAACGTGAGGTTGAATGTTTTTCGCATGGGCACGTTCTATCATAGCATTGAACGATTGAGGAGGGGAATCTAGCGGTCTATGGTCTGACCGGAGACTGTCAGCCGTAGATCGAAACATTCTCGTGATGAAAAAATAAAACTTCTCTATATACAATCAACGCCCATCGGAGAGTTCCGTGGGCGTTGAGGGATCCTTGAAGATTTCAAGGATCGTGAGACCAGCTATTCGGCTGGTAGGGGTGCGTCTTAGGACGCGACGGCGACAGGACGGCGCGATTCAGTCCGTCGTTCTGCTGCTGCGATCTGTGAGAGTTCTGCGGCAGTTGGCCCCTCGGATGTCTCTTCGGTATTTGAGACGAGCATAAGGGCAAGGTTGCCGGAGAGCTGGACGGTTGTTTGGGCCGTGAATTCACCGATTTGCAGCGTGAACGTCACTTGGTCGTTGTCGTCGGCTTCGACTGCGAGCGTGGTCGAGACCGCGGCAATCATGGCGAGCATTTCGTTTTGCGTTGCCGCAAACATCATTTCCGCCTGATTCGCGTTGTTGATCCGCGTCTTGAGCAATCGATCGATGATGACGGAAGAAGAGACATTGGCGTTCGGAATGACCGAAAGGTCTCCGATGCTGCTTCCTGCGAATGCGATGACGCAATCACGCTCGTCGTCGACGTCGCTCGCGGATCCATCAGTCGTTGGCTGCATCCGTATCTGTGGAATGTAGCCGCCATCTGCATCCCGAGAAAATTCGAGGACGTAGTAGACGGTGCCTACGGATGCGCGATAGTCGATGCCATCGAATTCCACGGCATTTTCCGGAATCGTTCCGAGGTCGTCCACGCCTCTTCGACGGGTGATCTTGCGATGACGGGTTCGTGACTTGCGTTCTGATTTCTTCTGATTCATGAGAAAGTACACTCCTCCCCTAATGAGGGGTTTTTTACTGCAATTACACGAAAGTATCCTCCGTAACGGCTGATGGTATATCAAAGAAAAATAAATTTGTCAAGTTGAATAAACAAAAAACCCGCTATGTAAGCGGGTTTTTTGATATTCGGACCAGACGGTAAGCCGAATTCTGTTCTCCTTGATGCCCAGGCTTTTGCAAGCCTGGGCAGGAGCGATGATCATCTATCTGGGGCCATTATTGCTAATGACCTCGGTGCGAGCGACCAACCCCCGTCGTTTTTAACGCGACGAAGTTTTGCTCTTGCACCGGAGAGGGTTTGCCACGCACGGACGTTGCCGCCCGCGGAGATACGTAGCAGCCGAAGCCGCATCGCATCACTTTTCACCTTTCTCCCGATTTGCATCGGGATAGTATTGTCTCTGTGGTACTTTCCCTAGGTTTACAAGAAAACGTCCGGCACGTGACCTTTCGTTTCACATTGCTATATCCTGGCCGTCGTTAACGGCTCTCCGTAAATCTTCTATTGCTAGAAAAAATGGTGTTCGGACTTTCCTCCCAATCCGCACGAGGCGAAAAGGGCGATCATCTGTCTGGCCCGAATGTGGCATAATGTAATATAAAGTTGGCACGGTGTCAAGGTACGGATTCCCTTACCCGTTGGCGAATGTTGGCGTAAATTTTGAGGACTGAAGAACAGGGCAGTCGTACAGACGTCCTCACGGTTTTCTTCTCTCTATATTGTTGGGTTTCTGTGTTACAATGTTTTCGTTATTCTCTCCTCCCTTTACGTATGAAAAAGTGGATTTTTATTGTGCTTCCGCTCCTTGTTCTCGCGGGTCTTGTTTGGTGGTTTTGGTCCCTTGGATCCGTGCCGGAATATCCGAAACAAAGCGTGACCTTGATGATTGAATCCCAAGGCGTGCGTGTTCGTCGTCCACAGGCGACGATTTGGGAAGCGGCGGCAACTGGAATGGAGATCGGGGAGGGGTGGAGCATCCAGACGGATGGAACGGGATTGGCGACAATTCAGATTTTAGGTCAGGCGGAAAGTCGCGTTGGACATGGATCGGAAGTTGCAATCACCAAGGTGATGGTTGATCCAACAGATGTGGCGAAAACGCAGATCGAGTTATATCTCGCATCCGGTCGCGTATGGTCTCGCGTATTACGACTGCTGGATTTGAATGCATCGTTCATGATCCGTACGTCATCCGTGGTCGCGACGGTTCGAGGAACGGCATTCGACGTTTCCACGGACGCATCGGGCGCCACGGTCGTATCTGCGAACGACGGGGCGGTGATGACAATGTCTGCGAAAAGCTCTGGTGCCACGGATGCCGTTCCTGCGGGGACGGCTGTTGCGTATCGCGCGGATGGGACGGTGGCAGAAAAGAACGCCATCGCGAATGACGTGAAAACAAGCGACTGGGTGATGCGAAACGAATTGGCGGATGATGCTTTCGTGGCCGCGCAACAAAAACAGCGTCGTCAGGAGTTGGAAAATCTTGGGGGCATTCGTCCGGATCAGGCACTTGCGAGTATCGCGCAACTTTCCGAAAATCTCCATCTCACCCTGACTCAGGAGAATCAGCGTGATGCGTTGGCGCAGCGATATTTCGTCCGTCGTTTCTTCCATCTGATCGAATTGGTGGAAGCTGGAAAGACAGGATTGGCCGCACAGGAATTCGCTCGTCTTGAATCGTATATCCGCACGCAACTTCAAGGACAGGACGGGGTTCGGGAACGGAATCGTATCCGTCAGGCGCTTGCGCGTATCGATTTTCTCGTTGATCAAATCGATCCGAATGTGGCGCTCTATCCGTTCAAGCAGCGCATCGAAAATATCTCGGAGTTATTGGTGCACAGCGACGAGGCTTCGAGTTTCTTCGTGCGTTTGCTTTCCCTGGATGCCCGCCTTGATGAAGCGAATCGTTTGATTATGCGTAAGGCATTGGAGGAAGCTCGCATTTCTTTGGATGGCGTACGAAGCGGGATCGAGAATCTCCGTCGCGAAGTAGGGGCGAGCGGGATTTCGGGCGATCAGGCGAAAGGGATCCAGGAAAAAGTGAGCGCGGTGGATGCGCGTGAAAAAGCATCTCGCACGGCCTTGCAGGAAGCGCTTCGTCCAGAGGTTGAGCCAGCGAATACGACGTCTACGCAAACCGGAACGGATGCCTTAGATGGTTTGCAGCCGGATACGTCCGTTACGACATCAACGGATGCGGAGCCGGAGTTTACGTCCATTGAAGCAAGCGTGCATCCGAATCCGATCGAGGTGGGATCGGATGCTAAAATCGTCGTGCTCGCAAAGCGTACCGATGGAACGACGAAAGACGTTTCGGCATTGGCACAGTATACGGGCGCAAAAGATATCGTGAAGATGAACGGCACGTTGTTTACCGCGATCCGTGCAGGAACGGGCATTGTTACGGCGACGTATAATGATCGCGGCCGCGTGCGCACTACGACGATCTCGTTAAAGACAACGGGTGAAGCGAGATTGGAATCACTCATCCTTTCTTCGAGTGAAGGAATAGTTTTGTTGCCAGGTGGAACATCAGAAATCAGCGCAACGGCAAAATATAATAATGGCGATACGAAACTCGTTACCAAAGACGCCCACATCGTAGTAGCTTCCGGCGCTGGCGTGTTGGATGGCGTGATCTTTACGGCACCTACGACGAAGACGTCTGTGAGCGAACTTGGCGGGAGTTTTACGGAGAACGGAGTGACGGTAGTAGGAACGTTGAAGATTACGTCAAAACGATAGGCGATCTATGTCACGCAGAGGGCTTGGCGGGGCAGGCGTCTTTCGACGCATGGTGCGACCGATGATCGTCGGCGGAAGCATTGCCGTGGTCTGTGCTCTTTTATTTCTTGCCGGCCTTTTTCATTCGTTGAGCAATCGCACGACGGATCGTCTTTTTACGCCAAGATCCGTTGATCCGCGTATTCGCGTCGTGGCTATTGATGACGTTTCGATCAGTAAGATTGGACGTTGGCCATGGGATCGTACGGTTCACGCGAAACTCATTCGGACGCTCGCTAAAAGCGGAGCTTCAGTGATCGCATACGATGTCAATTTCCCGGAAGCGCAAAGCGAAGACGAGGATGAGGCGCTGGCGAACGCCATTGAAGACGCGGGAAACGTGGTGCTTCCGGTTGAGCTTCAAATCGCCGAGCGGAATCGCGTAATTTTTTATGATCCGCGCCATACCTTGTCATCCATTTCGGAGATCGGCGCCGTAGCGGGCCGATCCGGACATTCGAACACGCCGCCGGATCAGGATGGCGTGGTCCGTCGCATCCCATTGGCGATCCAGGATGAAAACGGGAACGGTTCAATGCATGCCTTCGCCTATGAAGCGGCGCGTTTGGCTGATCCGGCGCTTTCCGTGTCATCCGTTCCGCAGGATGCGCAAGGTCGCGTGATCGTTTCCTATCCAGGTACTCCGCATGCGATATTTCCGACCATATCTGCAGCAGATGTCCTTCAAGGAACAGCGGATCTTACGTCCCTCAAAGGATCGATCGTGTTCGTGGGAAGTACGGCATATGATCTTCATGATGCGCAGCTCGTTCCAACCTCGGAAGGCGTGCTCATGCCGGGAGTTGAGCTCCATGCGGCCTTGGCGGATACGTTGCTTTCGCGCGCATGGCTTGTATCGATGCCATCGTGGCATATCGCGCTCTTGATCATCATGATCGGACTGTTGTTCGGATGTATCATTCCATTTTTGCGCATCCGTTGGAGTTTGCTTATGGCCGCGATCGTATGGATCGGAATCGTCGCGGCATCGTTCGTCTTTTTTGATCAAGGTCTTATCATGGATCTCGTATGGCCGACGATCGCGATCGTGGCAAGCTATGCAGGCGTGATGGTGGAGCGTCGTTTGGCCGCTGAACACGATCGCCAAGCGATTCGTCGGGTGTTTTCCCAGTACGTGAGTCCGTCTGTCGTCGATGCGATTTTGCGGAATCCGGAGCGTATCCATTTAGGCGGCGAACGCCGGACCATGACTGTGCTCTTTGCGGATATTCGCGATTTCACCACGCTTACGGAACATGCGGATGCAGAGGAACTCGTGGGGTGGTTGAATGCGTTTTTGCATCGCATGACGCGCGTAATTTTTGATCGTCGCGGGGTATTAGATAAATACATCGGTGATGCGGTTATGGCGTTTTGGAATGCGCCGCTCGACGAGCCGAACCATCCAGTGTTAGCCGTTGAGGCTGCGCTTGATATGAAACATACGCTTGAACGCATGAATGCGGAGGGCGTGTTCGGCGGAGCGTCATGGAGCATCGGCATCGGGATCAATACCGGTGAAATGGTGGTGGGGAACGTGGGCGGGAGTTCGCATGCGGACTATACCGTGATCGGCGATAGCGTGAACTTGGCGTCTCGATTGGAAGATCTTACGAAGATGTATGGAGCCACGATCATCATCTCTCGCGAAACGGCAAAGCATCTCGGCGACGCATTCCTCCTTCGCCGTCTTGATCGGGTCACGGTGAAAGGTCGAACCGAGCCGGTTGATATCGTGGAAGTCATCGATCGTGCGACGCGGGCGACGTCAACGGATCGTGAACGGGTGCGAATTTACGAACAGGCATTGGATGCGTACTACACAAAACAATTTCATGAAACGGTGACCGCATGCGAGCGCATCGTTGACACTGATCGGGCTGCGCATGTACTTTGTAATCGTGCAAAAACGTATCGTGATCGTGAAACTCCGGGTGATTGGAATGGGACGTGGGCGTATACGGAAAAGAAGGGGTGAATGTGAGGGGAGCGGGGTGGAAGAGCATTATCATGTCAGAACAGCATAAACCGAAACTTCTTTTACACGCGTGTTGTGGCGTGTGTTCGGCGTACGTGCCGGAATTGCTGATTCCGGATTATGACGTGACAATTTATTACGAGAATTCGAATATCTATCCATCGGAAGAATTTCGACGCCGCGCGGATGCCACGCGTGAAATGGCGAAACGATACGGCATTCCTTTTATTGAAATCTCACAGGACGAGCCTTCGTGGTATCGATCCGTACAAGGTCATTCGCAGGAGCGGGAGAATGGCGAGCGATGTCAAAAGTGTATGGCATTTCGTTTGGATCATGCGTTCGCGTATGCCAAAGAGCATGGATTTAGCGTGGTCGCTTGCACGTTGGGCGTAAGCCGTCGAAAGAAGATAGATATGGTGCATGGCATCGGACGGGCATTATCCGAGAAATATGGCATTTCGTTTCTCGAACGGGATTGGAAAAAAGGCGGAGGTGAAGACGAATCCCAGCGGCGCGCCAAAGAGGCGGGGATCTATCGCCAGGAATATTGCGGATGCGTGTATTCGAAAGTCCGAAAAGAACGTCGTAGGGGCGAGGTCTCTTCGTCCTCGTCTGTGTCGATATTGGCGGCGGCATGCATCGCCGTTGCTATGACCTTTGGCGTCGGGTGCTCGAGGCAAAATGCGACAACGCCGATCATTGGATCGATTTTGCCAAACCCGTTCACGGCCACGAGCACGCGTTCGGAGGCGAGTGAATCGTTCGCATGGAAGCCCGTCGCAGAAGGTGCAGATCGGGCCACGCTTGTGATTCCGCAAGGGGATTGGAAATCCACGTTGATCGTCTACCGTTTTGATCCGCTGAAGTACCGTTTTCAATTCGCGAACAGCCAAACGCCAAAGTCCATTCGGGCTTGGAGAGATGATCTTTCGAGCGTGCGTTTCATCATCAATGGCGTCTATTTCCACGAAGACGGCACGCCGTCTGGCGCATTGCGTATCAATGGCGCGGATATTTCATCTCGCGCTTTCGATGCGGATAAGTCAGGCCTGATTGTTCTCGATGGCGCGCCGAAGATCGTTGATACGTCAGCGGATCCGGACATCTCCGGCTCCACGTCATCATCCGCGCAAAGCTACCCGTTCCTCATCAAAGATGGCGTGGCAAGCGTAAAAGAAGATAGCGGCCTTCTCGCGCGCCGATCATTCATCGGCACGGATAAAGACGGCCTCGTGTACCTCGGCGTGTACACGGATGGCGAACAGAGTTTGTATGATTTTAGTAAAACGCTGGAGAAACTCCCGATCACCTGGAAATACGCCTTGAATCTCGACGGCGGTCCATCCACGTCATTCGTCTCCAAGTTTTCCGGAGCGGAAGATATCGAAGACGGATACGGATCGATCCCAAACGTGATCGCGGTGACGGAGAGGTAGATATTATCTCCCTAACCCGACTCGTTCTCTCACGATCTTCATTTTCGCTTCTGCCAATGCTTTCGCTTCATCGCGGCCGGCATCGAGAATCTTTCCGAGTGAAGCCGGATCGCTCATGTAATGCTCGATTTTTTCACGAATCGGTTTGATCATGGCGATGAGCGCGTCTGCGAGATCTTGCTTGAATGCGCCATAGCCTTTGCCTTCATACTGCGCCGTGAGATCTTTCATGGTGATCCCTGTCGCATGATGGAAGAGTGTCATCAAATTTGAAACCGCCGGACGGGTAAGGGGATCGTAGGCGATGATGCCATCGGAATCCGTGACCGCCTTTTTGATTTTCTTCAAAATGTCCTCATCGCTATCCGTGAGCGCGATGTAGTTCAACGAAGACTTCGCGCTCTTGCTCATCTTCCCCGTTGGGTCATCCAATCCCATGATGCGTGCGCCTGTTTCTTGCACGAGGGATTTTGGCACGATGAACGTTTCTCCGAATTGCTGGTTGAATCGTCGCGCGACGGTTCGGGTCAATTCCAAGTGCTGGAGCTGGTCTTCGCCAACCGGAACGATGGTCGTATCGTAGAGCAAAATATCCGCGGCCATGAGCGCCGGGTACGTAAAGAGTCCAACACCTACGTTTTCTCCACGCTTGATGGATTTATCCTTGAATTGCGTCATGCGCTCAAGCTCTGCGATCTTTGTGATGGTTCCAAGGATCCATGCGAGTTCCGTATGCTCTGCGACCTCGCTTTGCAAAAAAATATGCGATCGTTTCGGATCCAGTCCGCAGGCGAGATATGTCGAAGCGAGTCGGAGATTGTTTTGACGAAGCGTCGCCGGGTCTTGAGGAACCGTGATGGCATGCAAATCGACGATACAGAACATGCATGGATAGCGATGCTGCATATCTGCCCACTGTTTGACCGCGCCAATGTAGTTTCCAATATGCACGACGTTCGTAGGCTGTATCCCCGAAAAGCAGAGTTCTTTCATATCGAGATGATTGTAAGCGGATCGAGCTTTTTCGTCGAGAGGGGAAAGAACCCCTCTAAATCTCCCCTTGTCAGGGGAGACTTTAGCGAGATGATGAAAAGCGCAACAGGTGTTGTACAAATTTTCTATAATTAAAGAGAGGGTCCAGACCAAAGCGCGTGCGCAATGATCTGGACCCTTTTATGGAGAGGCGATCGGCGTTCCGATCGCAGGCATGAAGGTGGTTTTTCTTCCCACCATCCATGGATACGTGAGGCAGACGCCTACATCGTACGGAGCCCTCTTGCTCCAGAGCAGACTTTTTCAAACAGACGGATACGAGTCTCAAACGAGATATCGTAGCTACTAGCGTGCTAGTGCTATTGGGGCTGGGTACCCAAGACCGTGGACCGCGCTAGGCGTTGGCGGAGCCGTTGGTCGTAGTGTCGTCGGCCGATTCGGGGGTGGCGATGGTCGCCGGTCTATCATTGGTCAATGTGCTGTTCGGAGGTCCGGTCATTGATGCACCGTTCCTTTCTTGCTGATTGGTGACGCAGAGCCCTTTGACGCGTGGGCCGAAGCGTCGTTTCTGGTTCGCAATTCCACCGGAATGTCGCCGCAGGCGAGAAACTCGCGCCTGAAAAAGAAGCGGCAATCGGAGGATGGTGAGCAGTATATATAAGTCATGGGATTTGTCAAGCCCCCTAGGCTTATATTGAGGG
>JAHBAS020000013.1 GCA_018499965.2 Candidatus Uhrbacteria bacterium | reverse complement strand
TCGTTATGATGACGAAAACTTGTTTTCGTCTCATGTTGGAAAAAGCGGTGTCGCACTTACCGAGTGGAGAAAGATCCATCCGCGTCTTCGAAAAGCCAAAGCGGCTGTTTTGCGAGATGCGAAAAAAGGCGTTCGCGGCTTTCTTTCACTTCCGAAAGATGATGATGCTGTTTTGGATATCGAGAAAGTGTATACGGATATTCCGGCGAACTGTACGGATCTCGTGGTGATTGGCATCGGCGGATCCGATCTCGGCGCACGCGCGATTTTGAAGGCATGTCGTCCGCAGGGTCGGCGAATCGGACGAGCGATGCGTGTGCACTTTACCGGTTCAACCACGGATCCGGATGAGCTAACGGATCTTCTTTCAAAACTTGATTTGAAACGCACGATCTTAAACGTCGTTAGCAAATCAGGGTCCACGATTGAACCGATGGCGGTTTTTAGCGTATTGCGAAATCTTTTAATCCATCGAGTGGGGGAACGGGAGCATGCAAAACGCGTGATCGTAACCACGGATCCTGAACATGGAATTCTTCTGGATCTTGCGCGAAGGCATCGATACCAGCATCTTTCCATTCCATCGAATGTCGGTGGACGATATTCCGTGCTGACGGCTGCGGGATTATTCCCAGCGCTCGTCGGGGGCATCGATATCCAGGCGATACTGCAAGGCGCCCAGCATGCGGTAAAATCTTTTACGGATCTTGACGTCGATGAAGATACCTCTTGTCGCATGGCCGGCATCCAGACTATTCAGGTAGAAAAATACAAGCGTCGCATTCATGTGTACATGACGTATCGTCGACGCTTAGACGAGTGTACGCGATGGATTCGTCAGCTCGTGGCGGAAAGCCTTGGAAAAAAAGAGAATCGCGCCGGTAAGGTCGTGCATCAAGGCATTACGCCGATCGCAGCGATTGGTCCCGAAGATCAGCATTCGCAGCTTCAACTTTATGCGGAGGGGCCGTTTGATAAAGTTGTGACATTCCTTGATGCTAAAAAGCATCAGACGGAGATTTTAACGCCACATGAAAGCGATTCGTCGCTTCGCGCGTATTCAAATCTTTCGCTCGGACTTATTCGGGCGACCGAACGATCCGCTACGGCAGAAGCGCTACGTGTGCAAAAGCGCCCAAATGCCACGCTTCTTCTCGAGGACCTTGATCCGAAGAGTCTCGGTGAGTTCTTCATGACGTTTCAAATCCAAGTGGCGCTTCTCGGCGAACTGCTCGATGTCGATGCGTACAATCAACCCGGCGTCGAACTCTCTAAGACGATCATGAAAAGACAGTTAGGAATTCGTTAAGGTTATGAACGGATTTCGTGTAGACGGGTAACGCCGTTCCTGCTATTCTCTGTGCAGTTTTCTGTATGAAAATACCATCCTTTTTAAAGAAGAAACGTACATACGTGATTTTAGCTATCTTGATCCTAGGAGGTCTCTGGTGGCAAAACAGCATTCGATCCGGCCAAGAGGGTTTATATGAAACCGAAGTCGTGGCTCAGAGAGATTTGGTTCGTACCGTGGAAGTGACTGGTGAAATGAAGCCCGCTCAACGCATCGAGCTCTCATTTGAAGTTTCCGGAAAGCTTGCTCGCGTCGAAAAGAAAGTCGGTGATTCGGTAAAGCCAGGAGATGTCATCGCGCAACTTGGAGATGATGATTTGATTTTTACCCTTCGAAGAGCGGAATCGGCCGTCGCGGTCGCAGAAGCGAATCTAAGATTGCGAGAGGCCGGTGAAACAACGCAATCGATTCGTGTTTCTGAGGCAGATGTCCAAAAAGCGCAGGCGGCATACGACAAGTCACTCGTTGATCTTGAAAATGCCAAGATCTCTACGGCCAATGCAATTAAAAGTGCGGAACTTGCCGTTAAGACCGCTGAAAACAATCTTGCAAATACCGGAACGACGAATGAACAAGCCATTACGAACGCTGTAACGAATCTTCGTCTTGGACTTCTTGCGACGCTAGGCCCGCTTCAAACCGCCTTAACGGATGGCGATGCAATCGTTGGTGTAGATGATACGGCGACGAATTCATCGTATAAGCGACTTCTTGGTTTAACGGACACGCAATCCATGGCAACGGCAGAGATTTCCTATCGTTCAGCTAAAACGCTAAAGGCTACCGCGGACGTTGCCGTGAAGGCCTTGAATGATCAATCAACTCAGGAGTCGATTTTGAAAGCCTCGGGTGACGTAAAGGCAGCTCTTTTATCCATGCAGACATTCCTAACGGATGTCCAAAAAGTCCTTTCGGCTTCAATCGCGGGCGCAGCGTTAACGGAAACGCAATTAAACACAAAGAAGGCGACGATCGATGGGGATCGGACGGTTATTTCAACGCAAAAAACATCTGTTGAAACCTTCGTTCAAGGCGTTGAAAATGCCAAGCTAGGCAGAAACTCTTCTTCGGATCAGTTAGAAAGTGCGTATGATACCGCTGTACTAAATCTCGATACCGCAAGATCCGAAGCGGAAACGCAGATCAAGAACGCAAATTCGGCAATCGCGATCAGCAAGGCTTCATTAGAGTCCGCTCAAGCGGCTCTGGATCTTAAAAAGAGCGGACCTCGTAGCATTGACCTCGAACCCCTTCGAGCGGCACTAACAGATGCTCGTACGGCGTATGAGCAAGCGGTTTCAAATCTCAAGAAAGCTCAAGTCATAGCTCCGGTTGAGGGCGTCGTATCGGAAATTGTCCCTGAGCTCGGAGAGCAGGTCGCCGCCGGCGCTTCTGTGATCAAGATGGTCGGACTTGCGCAATACGACATCGAAGTCCTTCTTCCGGAAGCAGATGTCGCAAAGGTCAAAGCCGGTCAAAGCGCTTCGGTCACATTGGATGCGTATGGAGATGCAACGACATTTAATGGCGTCGTTGTATCGGAAGATCCGGACCAAACCGTGGTACAGGACGCGGTGTACTACAAATCACGCATTCAATTAGATCCTCGTGAAGACGTGGAATTCAAGCCGGGTATGACGGCGAATGTTACGATCTCTACGGCAAAAGCCGAAAAGGTTTTCGTGATTTCCATGCGTGCCGTACGTACAGATTCTGCGAGCGGCGTGCAGACGGTTCGGATTCTGGATGGGAAGAATCCCGTGGAAAAAGTCGTTACGCTTGGGCTGCGCGGAGATGAAGGAAAAGTTGAAGTGATGAGCGGCTTGGCAGAAGGACAAACCGTGATCGTTTCCGAGCAATCGAAATAACATGGAGAACGTCATTCGACTGGTCGATGTTACGAAAGACTACGAAAACGACGGCGTCGTTACAAGTGTTCTTCATGGCGTATCATTAGATATTCCAAAAGGACAATTCATTTCTATCATGGGGCCATCAGGATCCGGAAAATCCACGCTCATGAACATTTTGGGATTTCTTGATACGCTGACCGCGGGATTATACGAATTCAACCATCGGGACGTTTCAAAGTTAGATGACGATGCGCTCGCAACCATGCGCGGAGAAAGTATTGGATTTATTTTCCAGACGTTCAATCTGCTTCCAAAGACATCCGTGTTAGAAAACGTAAAACTTCCGTTGCTCTATTCCAATATTCCGCTCTCGAAACGGGACGCAATGGCAAAAGAGGCGATCGAATCCGTTGGACTCGGACATCGCGTGAATAATCTCTCAAATCAACTTTCCGGAGGCGAGCGTCAACGCGTCGCGATTGCTCGCGCGCTCATTCGGAAGCCGGATATCATTTTGGCGGACGAACCAACGGGAAATTTGGATTCAAAATCCGGAAAGCAGGTCATGGATATTTTGTACCACTTGAACGAACATCATGGACATACGGTGATCCTCGTGACCCATGAATCCTATACGGCGGAATATGCGGAACGGATCGTAAAACTTCGTGATGGCCTGATCGAAACAGATGAAAAAGTCACTCATCGACGCCGTCCAGAAGATGGGCATATCCTCAAATAAACCATGCGCGTACGCGATCTGATGACCGTTTCAGTCGGAAGCCTGCAGCGTACGCTCGGGCGTACGCTGCTTTCGATGTTGGGAATCGTCATTGGCATCATGTCGGTGATTTTAGTTTTATCCATTGGGCAATCAGCGCGTTCGTACATCGTGGATCAGATTAATTCGCTCGGATCGGATCTTCTCTTCGTAGAGAGCGGCCAGCCGCTAAGCAAAGGAGGCGCTGCCACCACGATCCCCAAAGAAGTGATGAAGGAGCGGGATTACAAAACCCTTAAACGACAACCATGGGTGGAACATATCGTTGGCATCATCCTGAAGACAGACGAAGCTA
The DNA here is from genome assembly GCA_018499965.2 of Candidatus Uhrbacteria bacterium. Lineage (GTDB taxonomy): Bacteria > Patescibacteriota > Patescibacteriia > 2-12-FULL-60-25 > 2-12-FULL-60-25 > 2-12-FULL-60-25. Next base: position 13,772 of record JAHBAS020000013.1, on the reverse strand, counting down.
CTGCAAACGGCGAAACCATGTCTATTTCCGTATGGGGGACGGGTGAGGACGAACCCGTCCTTTATGACATGGGGATGACATCCGGGGCATTTTTTACCAAAGAGGATGTTGAATCCCATGCACGCGTAGCTGTATTGGGAAGCGAAGTCGCTCGGCGCCTATTCGGATCGGATGAAGCCGTTGGGAGATCCGTTAAAATAAGCTCGAATAATTATCGCGTGGTTGGCGTTGCAGAAAAAACGGGAACGCGCATGATGCAAGACGTAGATAAGGCGATCTATCTTCCGTACACGGCTGTCATGGACGCGTATGGCATGGAAACGATCATGGAGTTCATCATCAAGCCAACGATTCCCTCAAAGGAGGCGGTGGCCAGAATACAAGACCTCGTGCGAGACAATCACAATATCGACGATCCGAACAAAGATGATTTTCGCGTGATTACGCAAGAAGAAACCGTGGAAATGATCGGGCAGGTTACTCAGGTGCTTCAGCTTTTCTTGGCAGCCGTTGCCGCGATCTCACTCGTTGTCGGAGGTATTGGCATCATGAATATCATGTATGTTTCTGTAACCGAACGTACGCGCGAGATCGGGCTTCGCAAGTCCATCGGAGCCAAGCAGGCCGATATCCGGGCGCAATTCATCACCGAGGCGGTTTTATTAACGACGGTCGGTGGAATTCTGGGAACGGTCCTAGGTATCCTTCTTACCTGGATCGGAATTCAAATCATCTTACAATACCAAGATGGTTGGAGATTTATCTTATCTCTTGAAGGAATTGGTTGGGGCGTTGGCGTTTCCGTCGGCACAGGACTGTTCTTCGGCTATTTCCCGGCAAAACGCGCAGCGGCGCTTCGTCCGATTGAGGCTCTTCGTTACGAATAGGTATGCGCGTCATCGAACTCATTCCGATCGCTTTAAAGAGCCTCCTACGAACCCGCGGACGGACGCTTATGACGATGCTTGGAATCGTTATCGGTATCACATCGGTCATTATGATGCTTTCTTTGGGAAAGGCGGCGGAGCAATTCATCCTTTCCCAAGTCGCATCTCTTGGATCGGATTTGATTTACGTGCAGAACGGAAAAGGGGATGATAATAAAGGCGGCGGACCCGACCCACGCCTCAAGCAGACGATTACCTACGAGGATTACCAGTCTTTGAAGTCAAAATCCTGGGTTAAAGCCATCGAGGCTATTTTGATCAACCAAGATATCGTGACATTCGGAGGAACGAGTGAATTCTACCAAGTGTATGGCACGGCACCAGATGCGCCCATCATCTACAACTCCACGGTCGCCAAAGGCCGATACGTCAACGACGATGACATGGCCCAACGTGCTCGCGTTGCGGTGATCGGCGATGAGGTCGCGAGAAAACTCTTCGGCGCCGAGGAGCCTATTGGACAACGCATGAAAATCGGAAATACGAGCTACCGCGTCATTGGCGTCATGGCGCCAGGTGGAACGCGCTTTTTTTCAAGCGTGAATACGCAAGTCTACATTCCCGTTTCTACCATGGAGCAGGTATATAACATGACGAAGTATACGTTCTTGGCCATCAAGACGACGTACTCGAATATCAATGCCGGAAAAGATCAAATCCGCATTACGATTCGGGAATCCCATAACTTAGACAATCCAAAAGGCATCCTTTCAAAGGATGATTTTCGCGTAACGAGCCAAGAAGATGCGCAACGGAATGCCTCGACGGTCGGAACGATTCTACAAATCCTTCTCGGGTCTGTTGCGGCAATTTCTTTAATCGTCGGAGGTATCGGGATCATGAATATTATGTACGTCACGGTCACGGAGCGCACGCGCGAGATTGGCCTTCGAAAAGCCCTTGGAGCCAAACGAAGGGACGTTCTCGGTCAATTCCTCGCCGAAGCCCTGATGCTGACGATGACGGGTGGGGTTTTCGGCATTCTTTTCGGCATCGGTTTTACGTATCTTGGCGTCCTTGTCTTAAGAAGCATTCAGGGCACGTGGGCTTTCCTCGTTCCGTGGGACGCGGTCCTGCTAGCTGTTAGCGTCTCTGCGGGTATCGGGATCATTTTTGGCTATTTCCCGGCACGAAAGGCCGCGTTACTCAATCCGATCGATGCATTGCGGCATGAATAGCGTTTTTACAGGTCTTTGACGACCTTGTGGTATACTCGACTCAACAATCACTCATGATCTCTCTATTATACATATGACTTCTCAAGCAACTCCGAAAAAGAAAGGCCATTTTGGCAAAGGTCTCTTGGCTGGGGCGATCTTTGGTATCGCTGCTGGTATTTTCTTGACCTCCAAAGAAGGTAAGCAAGTGACGAAGCGAATAGAAACGCGCGCAAAAGATATCGAGAAGAAACTTCGTACGGAATTCAAGAAAAAGAAAGAGCTTACCGAAGAAGCGTATGACGAGTCCGTAGACCGCGTACTCGCGTACTATCTCAAGTCGAAACAGATCGCAAAAACAGAGCTTCCATCTTTGAAAAAGATCTTACGCGACAAGTGGGTATCCGTTCGCTCTGAATTGGAAAGCGTTGAAGCGCCAGCGAAAAAGACGGTAGCGAAGAAGAGAAAGACAACAGCGAAGAAATAGACCTATGCAGTATCGACGCCTCGCAATCATGGGCATCAGCGTATTTAGCTTGATGTGCTTTGGCGTTGGATGCAAAAAAGCCCCTCAATACGTCCCAGCGCCTCCATCTACGCCGATCGAAGTCCCTCCGACCAAAGAGGGGGCGCAAGCTTCAACGGGCGGATACGATACGACATTAACGCCTCAACTCGAAAGCGCGCTTTTGGCGGCAGCACTTCCATCCGATCAGGCGCTTCCTGACTTTGAGGCGAAGACCCCGATTGAAGAAAAGCAACCCGTTCCACTTCCGGATGGAACGAGAGGCGAGTATTCGACGCTAAAGAAGACCTATGTTCAAGGAAGTTCCGCGATTACCGTTTCTATTACAGATACGCGAGGCTTGCCTGTACTGACAAGCTTCGTTCAATCGTATCAACCGTATGAAAGCCCTTCTGGAAGTCGATGGGAAGTCGTTGTAGGGGACGGAACGGGTTGGATGATGGATTCAAAGAGCCCTGATACCGATACGATCATCGCCTGTTCGTTCCTCATGCTCTATCGAGGAAGATTTATCATTCAAATGAGCGGAAATACAGGAATCTCCACTGAAAACCTCCTCACGCTTGCACGCGCCCTTGATCTCAAGCAATTGCAGTAAACTCGCATGAGTAATACCGATGTCCTTCGGTCAAGTGAAAAGGAACTGCTCCCACCCGGATATCTTGTTGATCATGTTTTCATGATTTCTATCGAAGGATATAAAGGAACTGCGGAAGTAGACGGGTTCCATCCGGGAAGTTTGGATGCAATCGAGATCTGCCAAAGTGATTCGCTCATTGAATCTCCAAAGCCTGGACAGAAACGAAAATTAGCCAGTGACGTGTTAAAACTGATCTTTTTAAAAGACCTTGGCCTTATTCGCCGAGGGCGCGTTTTTGTTACAAGTCAGGCGATGTATACCTGGGCGCAGCAAACCGGATCATGGCTCAATGCCGCTCGCAAAAAGTATGACATAGACGTCGAGTTAAGAGCCTTGCCCAAGCGGCTTCGAAAACAAGTTCGAAATGCGCTCGCAAAGGCGCGAAGAGAGCATAAAAACATCCCGTCGTATTAAACGCGACGGGATGTTTTTTCTTCTTACGTTTTTTTGATCTTCACCAATCCTTTAACCACATCAATGAGTACACGATCTCCTTCAGAGATTGATCCCTGAACGATTTCAAGGGCAAGCGGATCGAGGATATGCTCCTGAATCGCGCGCTTTAACGGACGTGCACCAAAGGTTGGATCATACCCCTTTTCTGCAATAAGCGCTCGGAGTTTTTCCGTAAATTCGATGTGGATTTTCTTGTTGTGAAGACGCTGCGTCACGGCTTGCAGCTGCAGCTCGACGATGCGTGAGAGCTCTTTTTTCGATAACGCGTCAAACACGACGACTTCATCAATGCGATTCAAGAACTCTGGACGGAAATGATCTCGAAGCAATCCGATGACATGATTTCGCATGGAGGATCGATCTTGCTTGGCGCCGGATTCGCTCTTGAATCCGATCTCTCCGGTCTTCGTTCCCCAATCAAGAATCGTATCCGATCCGATATTCGAGGTCATGATGATGATCGTATTCTTAAAGGAGACCGGACGACCCTTTCCATCCGTTAATCGTCCATCATCCATTACCTGAAGGAGTGTATTGAAGATGTCTGGATGCGCTTTTTCGATTTCGTCGAGCAGAACAACTGAATATGGTCGGCGTCGAATCTTTTCCGTGAGTTGACCGCCTTCATCGTATCCTACGTATCCGGGAGGGGATCCGATCATTCGTGATACCGCGTGCTTTTCCATGTACTCCGACATGTCGATGCGCACAATGGCATCTTCATCGTTAAACATGATTTCCGCCAAAGCCTTGGCGAGCTCAGTCTTTCCTACGCCCGTCGGACCGAGGAACAGGAAGCTTCCGATCGGTCGCTTCTCCTCGGAGATTCCCGCACGGGAACGTCGAAGGGCGTTCGAAATCGCATGAACCGCCTCTTCTTGTCCAATCAGCCGCTTATGCAACTCGTCTTCAAGATGCGCGAGCTTCTCGGATTCGCTTGTCAGCATGCGTCCCGCAGGAATGCCCGTCCAGCGAGCTACAACGGCAGCGATATCCTCTTCCATGACGGCATCTTTTAACAATCCGCGCTTGCCTTGGAGCTCTTTGAGCTTTAACTGGCCGTCCGCAAGGCGTTTCGTGTAATCCGGAATCGATCCGTATCGAAGTTCCGAGGCCTTTTCGAGGTCCCCACGACGTTCAGCAATTTCCGCCTGACTCTTAAGCGATTCGATTTCTTTCTTCAGTGCGGCATTCGCGCTCACGATTTCTTTTTCCGCAGACCACGTAAGTTCCAATTGATGCGCTGACTCCGAGGCCTCTGCCAGTCGTTTTTCGATTTCAACGAGACGCGTTTTTGATTCCTCATCTTCTTCCTTAGAGAGGGCGCGCTTTTCGATTTCGAGCTTCGTCTGTTCCCGTTTGAGCTTATCGAGCGCCTCTGGTTGAGATTCAACCTGCATCTTTAATGCCGCTGCCGCCTCATCGATCAAATCAACCGCCTTATCTGGAAGAAAACGATCCGTGATATAGCGCGAGGAAAGCTCCGCAGCCGCAACAATGGCATTATCCGTAATACGAATACCGTGATGCGTTTCATATCGATCCTTGATCCCGCGAAGAATAGCCACGGTATCTTCCGTGCTTGGTTCTTCTACGTATACCGGTTGAAAACGACGCTCCAAGGCAGAATCTTTTTCGATGTACTTTTGATACTCCTTCAATGTCGTAGCTCCGATCGTACGCAGTTCACCCCTGGCTAATGCCGGCTTTAACATATTCGAAGCATCGAGCGAAGATTCGCTACCAGATGCTCCGGCGCCAACGAGGGTATGCAATTCGTCCACGAAAAGAAGAATCGTCCCATGGGCCGCTTCAATGTCTTTAATCACGGATTTAAGGCGTTCCTCGAATTCACCACGGAACTTCGTTCCAGCGACCAATGCGCCGACATCAAGAGCCACGATACGACGATCGCGAAGGGTTTCCGGAACATCTCCATCAATGATACGTTGCGCGAGACCTTCGACAATCGCCGTTTTTCCGGTTCCTGCTTCACCAATGAGAACAGGGTTGTTCTTCGTTCGACGGCTCAAGACTTGGATGACTCGTCGGATTTCATCGTCACGACCGATGACTGGATCGAGTTTATCTTTTCGTGCAAGATCCGTGAGATCTCGCGTAAACTTTTCAAGAGCTTGATATTTCGTTTCCGGTTCCGGTGAATCAACCTTCGTCGTTCCACGAACGTCTTTCAGCGCTTTGAGAATCGCATCCGTCGTGACTCCGGACTGTGAGAGCAGGGAACTGACAGCATCTTGCCCATCCGCGAGCGCGAGCAAGAGATGTTCCGTTGAGATGTACTCATCTCGAAAATGTTGTGCGGCTTTTTCTGCACCAACGAACGCCTTTGAAAGCGCTTGCGACAAAAAGAGCTGGCCCGCATTCATCGGCGTTCCGCTTTGTCGAGGAAGCGTTTGCAAGATTCGTTCAAGATTCCCCCGAACGAACGGAATATCCGTTTGAAGCTTTTTTAAGACCGACAAAACAACCCCATCTTCCTGCTCGAGGAGCGCAGTCAAAAGATGGACCGTATCAACGGCAGGCTGGCCATTCGTCATCGCCAATTGATGGGCGAGCTGAATCGCTTCTTGTGATTTTGTCGTGAATTGCTGTGGGTTTGGTAGCATCATACGAAAGATATTAGCACTCTAACATATAGACTGCTAACCATCAATATGATCAAAAATTGCCTATTTAAGGCCATTTTACGTTTTCTATGCTATCATTTCCACATGTTTCGCCTCCGTTTCCCTCTAGGTATTGCCGGCATTGTGGGCATTATTCTTTTGACAAGCGCATACGTCGTGGCATTCGGCTCTGGAAAAAACATGTTTTTTTCAACATTGCCCTGGGTAGCGTTTCTCATTGTAATCATGATCCTTTGGTTTGCCATCGCTTCTTTTAGCTTCCAGAAGGGGACGGCGGTTGTCATCCTTCCGACGTTAGTGCTTTTTTGCCTTCTCTTCCTCTCCTCTTTCATTGCTTGGCCTTTTGGGGGAATTCGCGCCACGGACATGTTGGGCTATGCATTCTTCCAACGGATTCCATGGACAATTCCGATTTTTTGGCAACTCATTTTTATGAGCAGTCTCTACCTCTATCGACCAAACGTAAAACACCTCTTGCCACGAGACCTGCTCCAATGGGCGTTTGACGCCTCACTATATACGAGCGTCATTCTTTTTCTTCTCGTTGCTCCGCTTTTTTCTGCAGGCGTTTTCCTGCCAACCGATCCGAGCAATGTCAGCATCGCTACGATTCAGTGCATCATCGGATCTTTTCTCTGTACAATCGTTGCTTGTACGGTTCATCTATCTCTTTCTCTATCGCTTCCATCCCCGATCGTTCAACGGACGATACTTTTTATCTCCTGCTTACTTCTCCTGTTTTCCACCGCGCTTGGATTCCGCGTTGGATCGCCGATCGTCGGTCTGTTGTGCATCATCATGATCGCTGTTACTATGCACCGCATGAAGCGAATCCGCTCTTAACCGTATGCCGAATCTCCGTTCGAATGACCAAGCCTCGTTCCAAGCTGCTTTTCAACCCGCGCTCGAAACATTCGTTTCAGAACAGTTACGTCACCTTTCCGTCCAAACCATCGATGCAAAGAAGCTCGCCCGATCCGTTGCGGATATGGCAACGCGAAAAGGAAAACGTATGCGTCCGTATTTGGCGATCCGTACGGCAATGTCTTGCGGTGTTTCGGAAGCCCAGGCGCTCCCTCTCGGCATCGCCCTCGAACTCTTCCATGATTTCGCGTTGATCCATGACGACATCATCGATCGATCCGCTCAACGACGCGGAAGACCGACGATTCATACGATTTTCGAAAACGAACATCAGAAAAAATCCTGGAAAGGTTCTGCAGAGCATTACGGCATCTCTTCGGCCATCCTTGCCGGAGATCTACTCTACACATGGGCGGAACGCGCCTTTGATGAAGTTCGCGCTCCGGATGAGATTCGTTCAAAGCTGGAACGTGCATGGAGCCTCATGAAAGAAGAAGTGATCCTGGGGCAAACCATGGACGTGATTACATCCGTACTTCCTCGAGGCATTTCCCGAAAACAACTTTTAGACGTACAAGCCCTTAAGAGCGGTCGCTATTCCATCGGTCGTCCTATTTTGCTCGGATATCTCTTTGGCGGCGTAGACATCGCTGAGCGGACCGTTTTGGATGCCACGGAGCCACTTGGGATCGCTTTTCAAATCCAAGACGATATCATCGGCACATTCGGTGATGCTAAGCAGACGGGGAAGAGCATCGATTCTGATCTCAAAGAGGGGAAGATTACGATGCTCGTCTGGGAAGCGCAGCGGCGCATTGAATCCGAAGAAGACCGCGCCATCTGGGAACGTGCGCTGGGAAATCCGGATGCGACCGAGGCGGAACTCAACATCCTTCGACGCATCATTCAGGATACAGGTGCACTCGTCTACGTTCGTGCGCTTTCCGAACAGCTCGTTCAACGATCCATAGAGCGCGCATACGAACTTCCAAAAATCTCGAATTGGTTCATCGAACTTGCCGAAAGCCTCGAGGGTAGAAAAACGTAATTCCTATGTCTGGCATCCTCTCCGTTGTAGCAACCCCGATCGGGAACCTCGAAGATATTACGCTTCGAGCGCTTCGCGTACTCCGTGAAGCAGATGCGGTCGCATGCGAAGATACACGCGTCGGTGGACACTTGCTTTCGCTTCTTAATCTTCCGCCAAAGCCGCTCATTTCCATTCATCAGCATAGCGAAGACCATTCGATTTCATCCACGATCGAGCGCATTCAAAATGGTGAACGAATCGCGTATATCAGCGATGCCGGAACGCCAAACGTAAACGATCCAGGGGGCAAGCTCGTTGAAGCGGCGTATGCTGCGGATTGCGAGATTGAAACAATTCCTGGAGCCTCTGCCGTTACGGCCGCAATCGCGGTATGCGGATTTCCGATGGAGCATTTTCGATATCTGGGATTCATTCCGCTCAAAAAACACCGAGCGTCTACGCTTGCCACGATCGGAACCGAATCAGATGCAAGTATCTTCTTTGAATCAACGCATCGGATCGAAAAAACGATGAACGAACTTGCGAAAACGCTTCAACAAGATCGTATCATCTATCTTGGTCGTGAATTGACGAAGAAGTTTGAAACGCATTATCGCGGAACGATTCGAGAAGTGCTTGAGAAACTGGCGCAGGGCAGTCTTAAAGGGGAATTCGTCTGTATCGTTGGTCCGATGACACGTATCAAAGATCCGTCTCGCCGAAGAGAGGCCTAACGTGCCCGTATGTTCATCATTGAAATCCTTGTCATCATCGTTTTCCTTGCGTTTATCGCAAATGGATATAAAGCCGGCGCCATTGAAACGCTCGGACGCGTTATTGGCGCGATTGCGGGATTCGTCTTTGCTCGAGCATTCGCCATGAAAATCGTCGGTATCCTATCCTTATTCATGAAACCGGATTGGGCCTACCTCGTAGCTTTTCTCGCCATCTTCCTTACCGTTGATACGCTTATCGGTTGGCTATTTCACACAGCCGAATCTTTGCTCAAAATTTTCACAAAACTTCCCATTCTCCGTCAAATCAACAGCTACCTTGGGGCGATCTTGGGTTTTTTTGAGGGCGTGGTCGTGATCGGCGGCGTCAGCTGGCTCCTTGAGCAATCGACGCAGCAGGCAGGTACGGTCTTTTTGAGCGGGGTACAGAGCGTCCATTACATCAATCTACTATTTACGAAAATTTACGGCATCTTCCTGTGATTCCTCGCATCATTGATAGTCATTCCCATTTTCATTTTCCTGCCTACGATCAAGACCGACAGGAGATATTTTTGCGCATGCAGGAAACGCAGACCTGGACCGTGACCGTCGGCACGAATGCAACCACATCCCAAAAAGCCATAGAAGCCGCGAATCAGTATCCCGGCGTCTTCGCCTGCGTGGGATACCATCCGAATTCTTTTACAAGTTCCTACGAAGACCCAGATGAACCGCGGGATACGGATCCGTATAGCGTTCAAGTACTTACGTCGATCGCGACATCGAGTTCACGTATCGTCGCGCTCGGTGAAACGGGCTTGGATTACTATCGTATGGATGAGGGGTTGAATGTAGAAGAAGGAAAGCGAAGACAAGCAAGCGCGTTTTTAGATCACATCCAAGTTGGACAAAAGCTCGATCTCCCAATCGTCATCCATTGTCGGGAGGCTTTTGATGACCTCATTCGAATGCTCGCGGAAGAAAAAGCAAAAGGCGCAGAGATTCGAGGCGTGATTCATTGCTTTACCGGATCATGGGAATTAGCTCAAAAACTCCTCGACCTTGGTCTCTACCTTTCGTTTACGGGCATCGTCACATTCAAGCCTCGAGCATCCGATGACCCGGAGCAACATATCCATCGTGTCATTGAACGGATGCCGCTGGATCGCATGATGATTGAAACCGATGCTCCATGGCTTGCTCCGGAACCATATCGCGGCAAACGGAATGAACCGTCATACGTGATTCACGTCGCGGAACAGATCGCAAAACTCCGTAACACATCCGTAGACGAAATCTGTCAGGCAACAACGCAAAATGCCATTCGATTTTTCCGTTTAGATCGTTTTGTTGAATAAGGTTTACTTTTCTCGTCCTATCCTCCCGTGAATGAGGATGGATTTTTGATTTTTGAGAAGATGCGCCGTGTAAAAAGTCTTTTCTCGCCGTCGTCAAGAGGGGAGGAGCTTGCACGTGTACCAGGTTTGTGATCTCAAAAAACCTTGGAAACATTGAATATCTTTATGATCCGCGCTACAATCGCGCCCGTACCCATGAATCCTTCTTCGCATCCATTAAAGGAGTCGCTGCAACCGCCATCGAAAGAAATTTCGATCTGGGAAGCGCTTGGGATCGCATGGGATTTTCTCGCTATCATCCTTCTCCTTACGACAGTCTTTGCGGTCGGCGGAGTGTTGGCGGATCGATACTTCCATACGAAGTTCGTCTTTACGGCTATCGGCTTCGTTCTTCTGATCATCATCGGAAGACCGATCGTCCTCCGAAAAGCCAATACCGTAGCCGCGCGCCTTGAAGGAAAGAAGCAGCCTCCTACAAAAAACCCATCATGAACGTTACTTTATTCGCCGAGCCTGTTGCTCGCATCGGAAATTTCACGATCACGAACGCCCTCGTGAACGCTTTCGTCCTTATGGTCGGAATCGTTATCTTCGGGCTCATTTTCCGATCGCGCATCAAAGAAGTCCCGGGTCGATTACAAGCAGGCATGGAAGCATTGCTCGAAACCCTGTTCGGATACTTCGACCAAGTCACAGGATCCCGCGAAAAAACGTTGAAATTTTTTCCACTGATCGGAAGTCTCTTCTTTTTCATTCTGCTTTCAAATTGGATGGGTCTTTTGCCTGGCACGGGGTCCATCGGACTCTGGCAAATCCACGGCGGTGAAACGGTCTTTATTCCGTTCTTCCGACCGGCAAATAGCGATCTTAACCTTACGATCGCCATGGCGCTCGTCACCGTCATCTCTTCTCATGTGCTCGGCATGATCACACTTGGGTTCTTCGTGCATTGGAATAAATTTTTCCAGTTCGGTGGAATCTGGAAAGCTATCCGGAGCCTCAGCCCGATGAATATCATGGTGAGTCTCGTGGAATTCGTCGTAGGTTTGATCGAATTCGTTTCCGAAATCGCCAAGGTTCTTTCGCTCTCGCTTCGACTTTTCGGAAATATCTTTGCCGGAGAAGTGCTGATGACAGTGATTTCTTCAATCTTCGCCTATGCTATGCCGCTCCCATTCATGGCACTGGAATTGATCGTTGGCGTTGTTCAAGCCACGGTATTTGCGATGCTCAGCCTCGTCTATCTCAGCATCCTCACGCAGCCGCCGCATGGAGACGAAGAGTCGCACGAGAAGGCCGCACACGCCGCAAGTCAGGCTTAGGAATAAGACGGGGGTCCCGATAAACATCGGGATCGCCGCACTCATTCTTCATCCCTGCATCACACCGACGATAAATACCCACATCCCGTCGAAACGTGATAAGGAATCATTCCACTATGGAACTTGAAGCTGTTCGTTTGTTAGCGAAGGCTCTCGCGATCGCCGTTGGCGGTTTTGCACCAGCCCTTGCCATCGGTAAGATTTGTTCGAAAGCCATGGAGTCCATTGGACGAAACCCGGAAGCAACCGGAAAGCTGTTCGTACCAATGCTCTTAGGCGCCGCGTTCGCAGAAGCGATCGCCATCTACGCGCTCGTCGTGGTATTCACCTTGTAATCGAAACGCTCACGTTCGTTCATCAAGCACACGATGGACGAACGGCATGCGGGACGAATCCTCGCTTTTCTCATTACTATGGAATCTCCATCCACTCTCATTGAACAACCTGCGCTCGAAGGCGCTGTAGGCACGCAAGCGCATACCGAAGCTCCTGAGCAGGGGATTTTGGGAACGTTCGGCGTAGACGGACAGCTTTTCCTGGCCCAGCTTCTCAACTTCGCGATCGTGATCTTCGTGCTCTCCCGATGGGTGTTCAAACCGCTCATTAAAACCATGGATGAACGCCGACAGAAGATCGAAAAAGGCTTGAAGCACGCCTTAGACACCGAACGAGCGCTCGGAGATGCGAGAAAAACAGAGGCGGCGATTATTTCCGAAGCACGAGGCCAAGCCAAAGACATCGTGGATGAAGCAAAAGAACACGGAGAGCGTGAAAAGCAGACGAGAATCCAAAAATCGAACGAAATCATCTCCCAGCAGTTACAAGAATCGAAAGAGCAGGTGATCTTGATGAACGAAGCGGCGAAAAAAGACGTGATGCAAGAAGCTGTCGATCTCGTGGCAACGGTAACGGAAAAAATCGCACCAGGCATCTTGGATGAAAAGAAGCATCGCAAGTTGATTCTCCAAGCGATTGAGGAACTTGAACAGCATGGCTAAATCTTTTCCTCTTCGGGCATACGCCCAGGCGTATATTTCTTCGCATGACCGCGCGGATCTCTTTGCGGCGTATGAAGATTTTCGACGCGCAGCAAATGTCATTCAGCGTACGCCAAAACTCTCAGCCTTCCTTTCCGATCAAAGCATTCATGAACGCGATCGGGAACGAGCGATCGACATCGCTTGTCCGGCGCTCAACAAGCAAAATAAAAACTTCCTCCTGCTCCTTGCCCATGCAAAACTCCTCAAACGTCTTGATCGAATGCTCGACAGTATCGAGGCCGCGATGACGAAGGCGGAAAAAATCAGCATCGCACGCGTTACCTCAGCCATCGAACTCACTGCTGCAGAAACAAAGAAGATCATTCAAACACTTTCAACGCGAACCGGAATGGACATTACGATCAAACAGATCATCGATCCGCAGATCATTGGAGGACTTCACATCCGTATCGCCGATTGGGAATTCGACGCAACCGTTAAGGGGCGTCTTGAACGAATCAAACACACGCTCCGCGTATGACCACGAAACGAAACACCACAAGCCACGATATCGTGGAACACCTCAAAGAACAGATCGCCTCTTTCCGCAGCACGGCCGCGGCCGAAGAAACGGGTCGCATTCGCGAAGTCGGGGACGGGATCGCGAAAGTTTCCGGGCTCTCACATGTGAGTTCCATGGAAATGGTTACGTTTGAAGACGGTACGATGGGTGTCGCTCTCAACCTCGAGGAAGACCAGGTCGGCGTACTTATTCTTGGAAATGCCGCGAATCTCTTAGAGGGACAAACCGTAAAAGCAACCGGGAGCATCTTGAGCATTCCAGTCGGAAAAGAACTTGTCGGACGCGTGATCGATCCGCTCGGACGGGCTATTGACGGAAAAGGGGAGATTAAGAGCAAAACGAATTATCCGGTTGAAAAAGTCGCGCCACGCGTGATGACGCGCGAACCGGTCAGCCAACCGCTCATGACCGGCATCAAAGCGATCGATGCGATCATCCCGATCGGGCGAGGTCAGCGTGAGTTGATTATCGGCGATCGACAAACGGGAAAAACCGCCATCGCCATTGATGCGATTTTGAATCAAAAAGACACGGGCGTGCACTGC
>JAHBAS020000002.1 GCA_018499965.2 Candidatus Uhrbacteria bacterium | reverse complement strand
GTTTTTTTTTTAAAGATTCGGCGGCCACCGAAACCTACACCTAAGCCTTCGTCGGCGGCGTCAGATGTGTATAAGAGACAGCCTCACTTCATGCCTCTCCGCTCCATTACCGACGCCCGTGCCTGGGACGGCTTCGTCTCAGCTCAGCCGGGCGCGCAATTTACCCAGTCGTGGACATGGGGGGAGTTTCGGCGTTCACGTGGGCAATCCGTCGAACGTCTCGTGCTCACGGATGCGCAGGGGAAATGGTCGGTTGCGGCGCAGTGCCTTTTTATCAAGACGCGTTTTTTCGGCGGGTACTGGTTCATGCCGCGCGGTCCGATCGTACGACATGATCTCATCGTGTCCTCCAAGGATGTGCTCGCACAATTTTTTGCCGAACTGGAATCATTCGTTTTTCCGATCAAGGGCGTGTTCCTCCGATGCGAGCCGCCGATTGAAGAGCAGCTTGGTCCGAATCTCTTGCCATCGACGTTCCAGCAGAAGCATCGCGCATACCAACCGGCATGCACCTCGTTGATTGATCTCACGAGGAGCGAAGATGAATTATTGTCGCGCATGCATGAGAAGACCCGATACAATCTCCGTCTTGCGGAACGGAAAGGCGTGCACGTGCGTCTTGCGAGCACGGAGAAGGATATCGATGTGTTCATGCAATTGAATGCCGAAACCGCTTCCCGTGATCATTTCGTGTCTCCTCCGTCGGCGTATATGCGAGCGACGCATGATTTCCTCGCTCGTCATGGCATGGCTCGTATTCGTCTTGCAGAATCTCCATCTGGAGATGTCTTGGCTGGAAGTATGGAAATCATGTACGGCGACACGGTGACCTATCTCTACGGTGTTTCCTCTTCCCGTGAACGTTCGCTCATGGCCCCATACGCCCTCCATTGGGACGCGATCCGTTCCGCAAAAAACGAAGGTGCGAATTTTTATGATTTCCATGGCGTCAACCCGGAAGAAAAGGCATCCGTGTCATACAAGAAGTCATGGGAGGGGATTACGCGATTCAAACTCGGTTGGGGAGGATCGCGCGTGTGTTATCTCGGAACCTGGGAATCCCCGCGTCAGGCATTCGTGTTTGCGCTCGTAAAATTGGCGCGGCGGGTATTCGGGGAATAGGATGGATAAAAAAAGTTGATCGGTTGATTGGGAAATGCAATTCCCAATCAACTTTTTTATCTAATCTCTATTCCGATCTCCGCAAATACCGTATACTGACGATACTCAGAGAGGGGTATGAAGAAAGTCGTTGAAGAAAAAGAAAAGGAAGAAGAGAAACCTAAAGAAGCAGTGAAGAAACCGAGTGGAAAAGATGAAGCACTGGATTTCGCTTCGCTGATCGAGGGGAGTATCGAACAAGCGCGCAAACTGAACGTGGTGCGCGGTATTGAAGAACTCGAAAAAGTCACCTCGATTACACAGCTCACGGATCTCATCGTGCGCAAGGCATGGGAATCTGGAACGTCCGACATCCACATTGATCCGATGGATGATTCTCTGGTTATCCGTTATCGCATCGATGGCGTGCTCTACGACGTGCTTTCTTTAAAGAAAGAAGTGCAGCCCCTCATTATTACGCGTATCAAAGTGCTTTCAAGCATGCGCACAGACGAGCACTTGGTAGCGCAAGACGGTCGCTATCGTGCGGAATTCGATACGGGAAACGTGGATCTTCGCGTTTCGATCATTCCGACGTTCCACGGGGAAAATGTGGTCATGCGTTTGCTGGTCGGCGGAGCGCGCGCCCTTGGATTGGAGAAACTCGGATTTTCCGATAAGGATTTGAAGAAGATCCAAAACTACATCCGAAAGCCGTACGGTATGATTCTGGCTACAGGTCCGACCGGATCGGGAAAAACGACAACGCTATATTCCGTCTTGCAGATTTTAAACTCACGCGATGTTTCGATCGTGACGATTGAAGACCCGATTGAGTTCGCGATTCCGGGATTGACGCAGATTCAGGTCAATGCCACGACGAACCTCACGTTCTCACAGGGCTTGCGCGCCATTGTTCGCCAAGACCCGAATATCGTTCTCGTCGGAGAAATCCGCGATACGGAAACCGCGAGCATTGCCGTGAACGCGGCCATGACCGGACACTTGCTCCTCTCAACGCTTCATACGAACGATGCGGCAACCACGTTGCCTCGTTTGTTGGATATGAAGATCGAGCCGTTTTTGATCGCGACCACGGTCAATGTAGCCATTGGTCAGCGATTGGTTCGTCGTCTCTGCCAGGATTGCAAGGAGCAGTACACGATGTCTAAAGAAGAAATCGAAACGCTCGCAGAATTGATGCCGAAAGAATTACTCGAAGCGAATCGAACCGTGTTCCGCGCAAAAGGATGTGAGAAGTGTAATCATACGGGATACGTCAAACGTCAGGGAATTTACGAAGTGCTCGAAGTCACCGAAGAAGTCCGCGAGCTCATCAAGCGTCGCGCGAGTTCCGATGACATTCGCGCCAAAGCGCGCGAGCAAGGCATGACCACCATGTTGGAAGACGGATTCGCGAAAGTCGCGACCGGCATCACATCCATTGAAGAGATCTTACGCGTCGTTCATGATTAGGATATATGGGAGCTGAACAACCAACAGAAAATGTCGTCACCGGAGCGGTCGTAAAAGAGCTGCCAAAAAAACCACGACGTCCATTCGCGTCATCGAAGGATTCGGATACGGTGACTCCGGTCTCGGAAGAGAAGAAGGAAGAAAAAAAGCCGAAAGAAGATCCAAAGGAAAAGTCGTCTTCTTCGAAAGCGGCGAAGACCGTGACGCAGGATGCTCGCGATCATCGAGTGAACATTGAAAAGCAAGGCGGAGGTTCCAAGTACCTCAATATCAGTTCACGTGAAAAAATCATGTTCTCAAAGCATCTTTCCGTGATGCTTGATTCCGGTATCCCGCTTCGCGAAGCGCTTGAGGTGATGGCCGGGCAGGTAAGCTCCAAGCCATTGCAGCGCATGTTGAATCTCATGATGAAGGATCTTTCGGATGGATTCACGTTGAGTTCCACGCTGGAAAAATTCCCGCGCGTTTTTAAACCGTTCAGCATTAACATCATCCGCGTCGGGGAATCGTCCGGTACGCTTCCGAATGCCTTGAAGTTCCAGGCGATTCAATTGGAAAAGAGTCGTGAGCTGGAAGGAAAGGTGAAGAGCGCGCTCTTGTATCCGATTATCATTTTCGTCGGCGCGATCGGTATTGCGTCGTACCTCTCGTTCTTCATCCTTCCAAAGATGATCCCGATGTTCAATTCCTTGAACGTCAAACTTCCGGGAACGACGCTCGCGCTTTTAGCGATTAGTAATTTCGTCTTGCATAAGTGGCCGCTCTTGATTGCGATCGTCGTAGCGCTCGGGCTTTCCATCTTTTTTCTCTATCGTGTTCGAGCCGTAAAATTTACCGTGCATAAGCTCATTCTTCATATTCCGGTGTTCGGAAACCTGCTCCGAACGATTCAGGTCGCGTTTTTTACCCGTATTTTGGGCATTCTTTTGACGAGCGGCGTGCAAATCGTGCAGGCGATTGCCGTGACGTCGGACTCGGCGTCCAACCTCGTGTATCGCAAGCAGCTTCGGGCGGTCGCGGAAAACGTGGAGCGTGGCGAAGCGATTACGAGTGAACTTGAGCGCTATCCGAACCTCTTTCCGAAAATCACGGTGGGCATGATCAAAGTCGGCGATCGAACCGGACGCCTTGCCGAGAGCTTGATGACTGCCGCGGAATTCAGTGAAAAAGAAGTTGATGATCTTACGAGAAATCTCTCCACGCTCATCGAGCCATTGACGTTGTTGTTCGTCGGAGGACTTGTCGGATTCATCGCGCTTTCCATCATTACGCCGATTTACCAGATCACGCAGGGCATTAAATAAGCCTTCGTCTTCGCACGATAGAGAAAACTGATACGGATACGGTTTTTCTGCTATACTGCGCACATGCGGAGGGGGTTTACGCTCATCGAGCTTCTTATCGTGATTACGTTTTCATTGATTCTTTTTGGAATGGTGGCGCTTTTCGGTATTTCATCCTTGTACGTTCAGGAACTTGATCGAACGGTTCAGACCATACGCAACGAACTCATGTCTGCGAGAGATGCTACGTTAAGCGGGCGGGACGGTTCATCATGGGGCGTGGCGTTCGGCACGAGTACCGCCGTATTGTTCAAAGGAACGACCTACGGTTCACGCGATACCACGTACGATCTCCTGCATCCATTCGCTCCTCGTATCGCGATCACCGGTCCATCGGAAATTGTTTTCTCTCCTCCATTTGGGAATGCTACGGCAACGGGAACGATTTCCATTACGGTCGGAGCGGATCATGATGCATCCATTACCGTGAATAGGTATGGTATGATTGAGGTGCAATAATTTTCTATGCCACGCATTTCCGTTCGTTCAAAACGCTTTCGAGGATTCACGCTCGTTGAAGTGTTGTTTTCCATCGTGCTACTCGGCGTGATGCTTTCAACCGTGCTCCTGTCGCTTTCCGGACAATTGACGCACGTAGCATCGTCGGACAGTGAAATGCGAGCGATCTCCCTTGCGGAAGAGGGGCTTGAAGCCGTGCGATCCATCCGGGATACGAATTGGTCAGCGTTGACGCCTGGAACGCATGGGCTGGCGTTTACGGCGAGCGGATGGTCTTTGTCGAGCGCATCCGATACGCAGGATGGATTGTCGCGAACCGTGACGATTACGGATATTAGTCCAACGGAGCGAAAAGTATCGGTTGACGTGGCTTGGACAACAAAGGCGGGAACGCCTCGCCTGTACGAGCTTTCAACTATGTTGGCAGATTGGCGCAATCTTCCAGCGGATGATGCCGGTGGAACGCTGGAAGGAGATTGGCATAATCCGGAGATCGCCGGGAACATGTTGGATTTCGGAATGGGTTTCCGCGGCATTGCCGTGGATGTGGCATCGACGACGCTCTATCTCGCCGGTCACGGTTCGGTAACGGCCGCGTATGAACTTTGGGCCGTCGATGTTTCGAATCCGAACAATCCGTTTAAGCGAGGATCGATCAATACGGGATCCGGTATCAATGAAGTTGCGGTCGATCCTGTTCGCAAGTACGCTTTCGTGGCCAATGCGAATACGTCGGGCCAATTGCAGGTGATTAACGTGGCGAATCCGAATGCGTTGAGCTTGACGAAGACCTACGGCATTTCCGGAAATACGCAAAAAGGTCGTAGTATCGACTTGGTTGGTAATCTCGTCTATCTCGGTACGGAAGGTCCGGCTACGGCGGAGTTTTACGTGATCGATGTAACGACCGTGACGTCTCCGAAGGTTAAGAGTTCAGCGAAAATCGGAAACGATATCAACGACGTGATGGTTTTTGGGAATTACGCCTATCTCGCCACGGACGTGGATGATCGCGAAGTTGCGATCGTGGATGTTTCGAATCCGAGCGCGGCAACGGTCGTGAGTCTCCTGGATCTTCCGGGCGGGAACAATACCGAAGGATTGTACGTGGATCATGCCACGGGGTATTTGTATGTCGGTCGTCAGCTTAGTACCGCTCCGGGTGAACCGGAAGTGGTGGTCGTGGACGTATCGAACCCTGCGAATCCGCAGATCATTGGATCATTGGATTATGACGTGAGCGTGGATAGCGTATACGCCGAAGGGAATCTCATGTTCGTGCTCGCGTTGGGTGAAGAGGAGTTCAAGGCCTATGACGTTTCGCATCTTCCGGCGCTCACCTATTACGGGGGCATTGATTTTGGCGTAGACGACGTTCCGACGGACGTGTACTACCAGAACAATATCTTCTACATCTCGGTTTTCCAGCAGTATGCGCTCCGCATCATTACCGCATACTAGGCGATCCCCAAAGAAGTCAGCGCGCGAATCCCGATCAAGAAAGGGATCGTTTGCGTTCAGGGCGATCGCACGAAAAATCCATGAACGTGCGCAGGCGTTTACGCTCATCGAACTCATGATCTATACCGCGATCACGGCCTCGATGATGGCGGCGATCGTCTTTACGACCAAGACGATGTACGATGCCCGCGCTCGCGTTCGTACGGCTGCGATCGTGCACGAACAGGTGCGGTTCATCCTGGATCGTGTGACAGCAACGGTTCGCGAGTCGGAAACGGTCACCTTCCCATCTGCGGGTTCGGCCAGTTCGTCGCTCTCGGTTACGGTAAGTGGGAATACATATGCGTTCCGTCTCGCCCAAGGGCGGATGTACCTCAAAGAAGGGAGTGCGCAAGAATTGCCGCTCACATCCAATGAAATGTTGATTTCTTCCGCGACATTTACCCGGTCGAATACGAATCCTCCGATCATCCGCATCCAGGTGAGTGGAGACGTGCGTAATGCGAACGGAGCGTATGAATATCCATTCACGCTCACAGGGAGCGCATCCGTACGGCGTGAACAGTAATAAGATATGAAACGTCGATACTCATCGAATAATCCTTTTCGGAAGATCTTCCGTCCGCACGGAGGCGTCATGATCATCACGTTGCTCATTCTTTTGGCGATCATGTTGAGCTTCGCCATCATCGGGATCGCGACGGTCATCCGTGAACGTCAGGGGTTTGTGGAAGAGTATCGTATGAAAGTCGCCGAACAGGCTGCGAATGCGTGTGGAGATATTGCGATTGATCGATTGGGTCGAGATGGTGCGTATGCAGGAAACGAGTCTTTGGACATCGGCGGGGGAATTACCTGCACGATTCGTCCGATCGTAGCCTCGGGCGGTTGGATCATCCAAACGGAGTCCACGGTGGATGGTCGGGTGGCTCGGTATCAAATTCAGCTCGTAAATCGTAACCCTGTGGATATCACTTCTTGGTCAAAAGTCGGAAGTTTTTAATCAAAAAGAGGTTTTTGTTAAGCAAAATTTTATCAAGACGTAAAAATGTGCTATACTAGGTTCAACCTTATTAGAAGGGTCAAAGATTATACTTATCCAATTTTTACTTCACTATGAAGTTGCAAAAACGGATGAAGGGTTTCACGCTCATTGAACTCCTCATCGTCATTGCCCTCATCGCCGTGCTCGCAGGTGCCGTTATCGTGGCCCTTAACCCGGCCCGTCAGTTCGCTCTCGCTCGTAACTCCGAACGCTGGAGCCATGCCAACGCCATTCTCGGCCTTATCAGCCAGAACACCGTTGAAAATCGCGGAACGTTTACCTGTGCCGCAGGAGCGATCCCAACGTCAACAGCCACGTTGATCGCCTCAACCGGCGGATACGACCTTTGTAGTTGTCTCGTGCCAACGCTCACGAATGCCCTCCCATCCGATCCAAGCGGCGGTGCGGCGCATTACACGAGCTGCGCGGACTACAATACGGGTTACACGATCGTCATGAATGCTTCTTCAAGCCGTATCACGATCGCCGCTCCTAGCGCAGAGTTGAGCGCTTCGATCAGCGTCACGCAGTAATTTCGTTGAAATAGAAAAATCCCCTTGATGAGCTCAGGGGGATTTTGATTTTAAAAAGTCGGCATCCAAGCCTATCGTTCAGGACGGTAAATCAAGCATCGAAATAGAAAAAAACCTCGCTATAGCGAGGTTTTTTCATGGTGCACCCAAGACGATTCGAACGTCTGACCTCTTCCTTCGGAGGGAAGCGCTCTATCCAGCTGAGCTATGGGTGCGGGTTGATTGTCTGCCGATCATACTGGAAGGCTCGTTCTAGGGCAAGGATCATGGGGTTTTATTGACATCTTGTCTGGCGACCTGTATATTTTGGCCACAAATCATGCGTCGCTAGCTCAATTGGTTAGAGCAGGGGCCTCTTAAGCCCAAGGTTCCCAGTTCGATTCTGGGGCGACGCACCACTACAAAATCCCCGGAAACGGGGATTTTGTTTTGTTCATGTCGTTTTATCTGAAAATAATGAAGTCTCCTGATTCCGGCTTGGAAGCCTCTCGTAGCGTTTGTCAGGTATAAGCGTCAAGACGTGTAAAGATTGTTTACCGCATGGTCCATTTACGAATAGGCTGGTCCGTGGTACCCTCGAATCACCGACCCATTGATTGTCTGTTTTGGTTGATGAGATTGATTCTGTTTCCGGTGTCGGCCTTCATTGATCTTATTGAGTTTGAACGTCGTCGGGGCAAAGGGCCGTGGCCCGTGTTCCGTAGGTGGCACATCTCGAAACAATAGAAGACCGAAAAAACCGCAACCGGTTTAGTCTTATCGTAGCTAGAACAGCGTATGTTATGACTACTTTTATTTATCTATTGATTGGTGCAGCTGCGGGTGCCGGCATTGGCTGGTACATCCGTGATACCAAAGGAAAAACAGACGCGAATAGCGCAGAGGCAAAGGCCTTACGTATCGTTCAGGAAGCGGAGAATAAAGAGAAAGACGTCTTGATCCGAGCCAAGGACAAGGCCGTGAAGATCCTCGAAGAAGCGCGTCTTGACCAGAAGCGCATGCTCGATGAATTGAATAACGAGCGCGCGGAATTGACGAACCGTGAAAACCAGTTCGCTTCCAAGCTCATCGAGTTGGATGATAAGCGTAAGCAGCTCGAATCGGAGATCGCGAACGCCGAAGCCGTGAAGGTGGAAATTGAAAAGTTGCGTGATGAAGAATTGGCGAAAATCCAAGAGGTGAGCGGCTTGACCAAGGAGGAGGCAAGCTCCCGCATCATGCAATTGGTTGAGCAGCAGAACCATGACACGATCGTGTCACGCATTCGCAAGCTCGATGAACAGTCCCAGGATGAAATCGATCGCAAGGCACATAACATTCTCGCCGTTGCGATTCAACGTCAGGCAGCCAGTCATGTGCAGGAAACGACCACGTCTTACGTGGAACTTCCAAGCGACGAGATGAAGGGACGCGTGATCGGACGAGAAGGCCGAAACATCAAAGCGATCGAACAACTTACGGGTTGCGAATTGATCGTGGATGAAAGCCCGGGCATGATCACGATCAGCGGATTCAGCCCGATCCGTCGACAGGTCGCCAAGCGTGCGCTCGAAAAATTGCTTTCCGATGGACGTATCCATCCGGGTCGCATTGAAGATGCGGTCGGTGAAGCCAAGCGTGAACTCGCGATCGACATGAAGAAGGCCGGAGAAGATGCACTCTACGAACTCGGTATTTCCACGGCGGAACTCGATCCGAAGCTCGTGCAGATTCTCGGTCGCATGAAGTATCGAACGAGTTACGGGCAGAATGCGCTCATGCACTCCATGGAAGTGGCGCACCTTTCCATCGCCATCGGCGAACAGCTTGGTGCAGACATGCGTGTGTGCCGCATCGGCGGATTATTGCATGACATCGGCAAAGCCGTTGACCATGATTTGCAGGGTGGTCATCCGGAACTCGGCTATCAGATCATGAAGAAGTTCGGGTTGCCAGAAGAGATCTGCTACCAGAGCATCGGCCACCACGAGGACAAGCCACGAACCATCGAAGCCGTGATCGTCAAAGCCGCAGACGCCATTAGTGGCGCACGTCCAGGCGCTCGCAAGGATTCGTATGAACAGTACATCAAGCGCTTAGAAGAACTTGAAAAGGTCGTAAACAGCTTCCCTGGCATTGATCGTAGCTACGCCATCCAAGCTGGACGTGAAATTCGCGTGTTCGTGAATCCGGAAGCGATCGATGACTTGTCGGCCGAAAAACTCGCACGTGATATCGCGAATCGTCTTGAACAGGAGTTGAAGTATCCTGGCGAAATCCGCATTACCTTGATCCGCGAAAAGCGCGTCGTCGAGTACGCGAAGTAGATTTCAAGAATGAATCCAAAGCCTCCCGTCGGGAGGTTTTTGGTATGCAAAAACCAGAGACGCGAGTGCGAACTCTGGTTTCTACGTAGGTCGTGTAAAGTCCTAAGAAGAGGCTTGAAGTGCCCGCCATTCCACGATTGCCCTTGAGAGGCGTCGTCCAATGAGTAGATTCGCAATCACGAAAATCGAGGTAATGCTGCCAGTGGCAATTTTCGTTACGAAGTTACTGGTTGGATTCGTGATGTGGTCTACGACTACGCAGAAGGTGAATACGGTGATCGCATTCGTGATCCGGAATTCGTAGGCGTCCCGTTTCGTATGAATGTCTTTTACGGCAGATAGTAGGTATGCCGTTAGATAGATCGTGAGCGCGGTGAACGTGAGGGCGGAAAAAATAACGAAACTAGAATAGTTCATGGTGCCTCCTATGGGCTGTGAAGGTTTTCTAGGGAATCGTTCCACTAGATAACGGCTACTATAGCATAAAAATGCCTTTTTGTCAAGTACACTTATCTTATTAAATAGATCTTTTTGGCTAAAATAAGCTATAAATCAAAAAGCTCGCAGTACTGCGAGCTTTTTGAAATTTTGCTAAATCTACATCACGGCCGGTTCCTGTGGAGCTGGGGCTGGAGCGGCTGGGGCGCGATGGCCTTTGAGGGCGTCTTTAAGGCCCTTGCCTGCCTTGAACTTCGGAACAACGACCGAAGGGATCTGAATCTTTTCTGTAGGGTTTTGTGGATTGACCCCTGTTCGTCCCTTGCGCTGCTTTGACATGAAAGCCCCGAAACCAGCAATGTTGACCTCTCCGCCTTGGCGAAGAGTGTCGGTGACGATCACGACAAAGGATTCAACCATATCCTCTGCCTGCTTCTTAGTCACGCCGACCTTATCCGCGATCTGCGTGATGAGTTCTGCTTTATTCATAGGTGGATCCCGTCTTTGGACGGGAAGCGTTAAAAGTGGTGTCTATAGGCTACCTCTTTTTGGCTAAAACCTCAACAAGCTTTCGGAACGTGTCAATACGCAGGGCTTTTCCTGATCGCTCGTCAACTTCAATGAAAACACCGTCGATTTCAGCTAGGCCGAATTCCGGAATGTTATCTGAGTCCTGCTCAAGATTCAAAAAACGTTTAATAGAGGACTGTTTTTTAAATCCGAGTACGGAATCATAGGCGCCTGTTCTTCCGGCATCCGTGCAATAGGCTGTTCCGCCGGGCAGAATGCGTGCGTCAGAGGTTTGGACATGCGTATGAGTCCCGATAATGGCAGAAACGCGTCCATCCACGTAATGACCGAGCGCTTCTTTTTCTGCGGTAAGTTCCGCATGAATATCGAGGAAAATGATATCCGGTTTATCCGCTTGATGCGAAGCAATGAGCGTATCCGCCGCCTCGAATGGACGTTCAACGGTCGCGGAGCCAGGCATGGCATGCATACCCATGAGATTGATCAGAAGGACGCGAACGCCGGATGGTGTTTTTAACACGATGGATCCTCGTCCAGGATCGCCTCGTCTGGTATTTGCCGGACGCACGAGTCTGGCGCTCCAGGGCGAAGTGTCATATACCGCCGTGCCGCTTGGATTGTCCCAGCTATGATTTCCTCCGGTAAACGCATCGATGCCCGCATCGGATAATTCTTGGAGCGCAGCCGGAGTCACGCCTGTGCCATGCGATGCGTTTTCGATATTCGCAATCACGAGATCCGCCGCATATTCCGCGCGCAATGACGGGAGCGTTAAGCGAAGCGCCTCGCGCCCAATGCGACCCATGATGTCTCCGAGAAAGATAATGCGAAACATATATGTAGCTATGATGCGGGGAGGCAAAGGGGAAGTCAATGTTGGGTAGGTCCGTAGGTCCGTGGGATCGTAGGTCCGTAGGTCGAAATGCGACTTGACGAAAGCATTTTAGAAATCGACACTCTCGGCAGACTTACAGACTTACAGACTTACAGACTTACAGACTTACGGACTTATTCTCGCTATCAGAGAACCTGAAAAGATCGTATACTGCGGGTAGATTTTTGTGGGTGTCATAGTGATACCATTCATTCGTTACAGCTTATGGGCAAGCCTTCTTCCGCACTCATGCTCAAACAGGAAAAACAGTTGTTTGAGAGATTGACGCAAGACCCGTCTGTGATCGGGGAGCTTTATGATCTCCATGCGAACGAGTTATATGGCTTTCTCTTAAAGCGTTGCGGACACAAAGAAACGGCGGAAGATCTCGTTGCCCATGTTTTCATGAGACTGCTTGAATCATCCACGACATTGAAATGGCAAGGCGTCCGGATCAAATCCTGGCTCTTTACGGTCGCTTCGAACGCGCTCACGGACCATTTCCGAAAGGCTGGGAATCGATTGGCGGATGATGAATCGGAAGCCGAGCAGATTCCAACAGACGATGATCCGGCTTGGAATACGGAGGTTGTGATTGAGGGCGAGAAGCTTGTGAATGCTATGCGGACATTGAGCGAGCGGGATCAGCAGATACTGGATTTGCGGTTTTTTGCCGGACTGGAGCCTATGGAGATCGGGGGAGCGATCGGTGTTTCTGCGAATCATGCATCCGTTCTGGTGTATCGTGCCTTGGCTCGATTGCGAAAGAAAGCCGTTGTCGCTACGGCGTAGAAAAGCGATTTTACCTATATGTTTATGAGAAATGCTGAGGAAAAACGGGCAAAGAAGCTCGAACGTCTCCTGAAGAAGGGCGGGACCTGTCATGATCCGGCGCTTGGTTCGTTACAGGAGATATCGAATTCATTACAGCGCTCGTCTGAGGCCAAAGGGTCGGAGATGTCTTCCGATGTCATGGCAAAACAGCGGGCCATTCTTATGTCCAAGTCAGAAGAAATCAAATCAACGAATGCCGTTCTCAAAGAAGCGGCAAAGGGGCCATCGGTCGCCCAGCGTCTCAAAGAGGCGTGGGGTCGCCTCGGTCATTCATGGAAGATGTCACTCGCTCCTGTTGGGGCAATGGCTTTTGTTGCGATCATTATCTTTACCCTCGTGCTCCCGCGTGGCGTAACGGTAAATCCGCAGGGCGGCATCACTCGTCGCATCGCGGATCTGATTATCCCGGCAGCTATGGCCGCGGATGCGTTTACGTTCCAGGCGGAAACGGAAGACGTGGGCGGCGCGTCTACGAGCACGACGTTTCTCATTCATTCAAAAATCGACCTTTCCGCCGATGACCTTGCGCGTCATATCGTGATCGCGCCATCTCGAGTTATTGGCGATGATGAATCAAAGATCCTTGCGGTTCGCGTTGAGAAAGTGGATCAAGAAACATTCCGTGTGATTCCAGCCGCTCCGCTTGAAGTAGGTACGGCGTATCGCGTTGAGCTTCGCGCAGCCGTTCAAGCCGAAGGCGGAGAACTCCAGGCACGGACTTTCTCTTGGGCGATTCAGACGAAAGATGTGTTCCGCGTCCTCTCTTCGGTTCCATCCGATGCTTCGAATACGGTTCCGGTGAATACGGTGATCGAAGTGACGGTGAGCATGGATCGATGGAGCGATCCGGCGGCGCATTTCAGCATCAAGCCGGACGTAAAGGGGAAATTTCAAACAAAGGGTCGAACGATCACATTCATTCCGGATCAGCCATTGGCGTACGGAACGGTGTACATTGCGACCTGGAACAAAGATTGGGGAATGAAAGATTCCGATGTGACGCTCGGGAAAGACGAAGTGATTCGATTTGAAACCATGAGCAAGATGCGCGCTGAAGTGGAACAGCGGCAGTATCACTGGATCAATCCTTCGTATCCGTTTGTCGCAAGTGCGCCGGGAAAGGCGGTGAGGATTCCGGTGTATACCTATGGCAAAACAACCGAACCTTCGCAGGTGAATATCGAGGGATACGTTCTCTCCCGGGAACGCGCAGCTTCGTATCTTGCTGAAGACGGGAAGCGTCCATGGTATAGCCGTGCCGGACGGGAATACGGAACGCTTGAAGCGTCGTATGCTAAAGAGCGTGCATTCGTGGCAACGTCGACGATTCAGACCACGAGCTGGGTAGAGCATTTGTTGTTGCCGAGCACGATCAATGCAGGATTTTATCTCTTAAAACTCACGAGTGCGGATGACGTGAATCCGGTTTCAAGCTGGGTATTCTTGAACGTCACGAATACGGCGGTCTACATGGTCGCTGACAAGGATCAGTCGATTGTGTGGGCAATGCACGTAACCGAGAATCGACCGATCGAAGGCATGATGGTTTCCGATGGATCGCAAACCGCGAAGACGGATAAGGATGGTATTGCCCGATTGAAGACATCAGCGGCTATCGCACGAACCGTGGATAATACGGATGCGGAACATCCATCGACTGTTCTTAGCATCGGAGAAGGATCAAGCGGAACGTTGCTTCCATTGTCGGACTCTATGGATCTTCGGTCGTCGTTTTGGTGGTACGGATCGAATATCGAAGATCCGGCAGATCGGACCGTGGCATATCTCCACTACGATCGTCCATTATATCGACCAACGGATACGGCGGAGCTTTCCGGTATCATCCAGGATCGTGAGACGGGTCGTAAGCCGTTTGAACCAGTTACGGTTTCGCTTATGCAGAACTGTACGGAATGGTCCTGTCCGGAGGATCGTAGTGACGTGAAAACGTTTGAACATGTAACGGTCACGCCGGATGAGCGAGGGTTTTTCCGCGCGAATCTTTCATGGAACAGCGTGGGAGCGCAGTGGTATGTACTCGTTCTGAAGCGCGGGGATACCGTGATCCGCTCGCAGAGCATTGAGATCCGTAATTACATCAAGCCGGATTATACGCTCGAATCAGCAACAGATGTGAGCGAAGTGTTTGCCGGGGAGAAGATTACCGGAACGGCACGCGCGGCATTTTTCGACGGAACGCCACTGTCGAATCTCGAACTGTCGATCAACGAATTAAAGCAGTCGACGAACGACGATGGTATGGTATCGTTCACTTTCGATACGAACGTTCCGAATTGTGACATTGAACAGAATCCAAAAGCGGACTGTCAATTTGCGACGTATTTCCCGGTCGCCGTTGCTCCAACGGAATCCGAATCTACGTCGAACATCCAGGATTACAGTTCGGTGTACGTATGGAATACGGATATCAATCTCGTACCGGATTGGAATACGCGTTTCGATGGCGACAAGGCAACGGTCTCCGTTCGAGCGAATAGGGTCACGCTTCCATCTGAGGAAGAGGAGTCGCGAAAGCCGATTTCAAATCTTTCGGTTCGCGCAGTCGTCTTAGAACATTGGTGGGAAAAGGTACAAACCGGAACGGGATATAATGAAATCGAGAAAACGACCTATCCAACGTATCGATACGATGAGCGTGAAGTCGCGAGCGCTCCATTGGAAGGGAAAACGGATGTGAAAGGAAACGTTTCTTTCTCATTCCAAACGAAAGAAGACCGTTCGTATACCGTTGTCATGTATGCGAAAGACGAGAAGGGACGATGGTCTGTGACGAAGCAATGGGTGTACCCATGTCGCAGTTGCTATTACAACAGCTCTTCGGATGTTTCAGGTCAGTCAGAAAACGAATCGACGTACATTTCATTCGGTCCTACGGAAACGCATCGCGAAAGCTACACGTATCGCACGAATGAAGTCGTTTCGCTGAGTCTTACGAATGACGATCAGCTTTTGCCTCGAACGTCTTCACCGACCTACCTCTACGTAAAGGCACATATGGGTATTTTGGATGCGAAGGCGAGCACGGATCCGACAATCACATTTCCGTTCATAGAATCCTATGCCCCGAATGTCTCCGTGAAGGCGATCGCCTTCCGAAAAGGCGGATTCCGGGAATACACCACTGGCGTCTACTACAACACCGAAGATCGAAAGCTCTCCATAGATCTTTCGACGGATAATGAGACGTATTCGCCAGGAGGCGAAGCGACGATTCGCGTAAAAGTGAAGGACGAGGCCGGAAAGCCGAAGTCGGATACGCGCGTTTCGATCGCGGTGGTCGATGAAGCACTTTTCAAGGTGGCAAATGGAAGTGTGGATGAGAATTCGCTTGGAAGCCTCTATCAATCCGTGAGTAGCGGAATCCTCTTTTCCGCAAAGACACATCGGAGCGACGAAGATGTGTTTAGTGGTGGAGGCGGCGGCGAATACGGAGGGGGTGGAAATGAACCAAGCCGAAAGAACTTTAAAGATACGGCAGCGTATGAGGTCGTCACGACGAATGCGAGCGGCGAAGGTGAGGTGAAAATCAAGCTTCCGGACAATATCACGACGTGGCGCGTGAGTGGCGTAGCCGCGTCTCCGGATCGTTATGCTGGAAATGGTCGTTCATCGATCAAAGTGACAAAACGAGTATTCGTGAATGTCGTTGTACCGGAAACGTTCCTCGAGGCTGATCGCCCGAAGATGAAATTGCGTGCCTATGGCGTGGGATTGAAAACGGGTGAAGATATTACGTATACCGTCGATGCCCCAACGTTGGAGATGAAGGCGAAAGAAGTAAAAGCGAAAGCCGGGGAGTCTGTGTTCGTGGATATCGATCGTCCCGTGGCAGGAACGCATGCCGTGACGATCCGATTGAAATCATCCTCAGGAACGGATGCTCTAGAAAAGAAAGTCACGATCGTTTCCAGTCGATTTGAACGCGATGAAGGCATGCAGACGAATGTGACGACGGATACGACATTGGATATTGGCACGGCGCCAGACGTTCGAATTTCTTTCGTACCGAAGAACCGCGCGCAGTACCTCCAGGATCTCAATAGTCTTCGTTGGGGTTGGAGTCAGCGCATAGAAGGATTGGTCGCATCGCGATTAGCTGGAACGCTGCTCCGTGACTATTTCGGTGAGGATGTAAGCGAAGGTGATGCGTCTCTCTTCTTGAACTATCAGAAATCAGATGGAGGCATCGCGATCTTGCCCCATGCGTCGAGTGATGTTGCGCTCTCTTCGCGCGTTGCCTACACCTTCCCAGAAGGATTTGATCGCGTGCAGCTTGCGCAGTATTTCCGTGATCAGCTCACGCAGGCGAATGCGCCACGTGAAGTGCAGATCGAAGCGCTTTCGGGTCTTGCAGCCATCGGCGAGCCGGTCTTGTTGGATCTTCGCTCCGTTATGGCATTGAAGGATCTCACATGGCGCGAAAAACTTTCCCTTATGCGCGGATTGGTCGCGATCGGGGATTTGGAAGCTGCGCGCCCGTTCCTGAACGAATTCCTGGATGGAAAAGAAACGAAGGACGATGCATTGATGGCGGATGTGAGCGACAAGGATGAAGAAGATAAAGAAGCGACGGTACAGCTTGCGGCGATCGCAATACGTCTCGGTGATACACGGGCAAATCTTCTTCAGAATGCCGTAAGAAATATGTGGTATTCAAATGTGTATACGCCACTTGCCCGTATCGACTTCTTGAAGGCCGCAGTCCCGGCGGCGATCGGCGGGGAGGCGAGCGTGACGTATGAGGTGGATGGAAAGAAGACAAAGATCGCGTTAACGGATGGATGGCCGCGAAGCGTTGACCTGATCGCACGAGAAGTTCGTACCTTCAAGATCGCTGAAGTGAGCGGGCCGGTAGAATTAACCTATCTCAAGCGCGTTGCGACAAAGCCGCAAACGGATGCTCGTATCAAACTTACGCGTACGTATCTCCAAGACGGAAAGCCATCATCGGATGTACTGAAGGATGGTGGGAAAACGATCACCGTGGAATTGAAAGCGGAACTTGCAAGCGATGCTCCGGGTGGATGTTATACGATCCAGGATCATGTCCCAGCTGGTTTTTCCGCCATGACGGGATGGGATCCATGGGCCAGTGATTATTCAGCAGGGTACGTTTCGCCATTCGAGGCGGAGAGTCCGACCTTCGTGCTGTGTAAGGGGTGGCAGGAGAAGTCGATCCGTTATCGCGTTAAACCTACGGCGCGTGGGTCGTATACGGCGGAACCTGCGGTGATTCAACATATGGATCACCCAGACGTCACGGCGCTCTCGAATGAACAGCGCATAACGATTGAGTAGCATGTCCACACGGCATTGGTATCTTGGCATTGTCATAGCGGCCCTCCTCGGAGCGGCCGCTATTGGCATGAGCAGATATCAAGGCAAAGAAGGGTTGGTAAAGGAGAAGTCTTCAAAATCATTGGGCGCTTCGCCTGCTGTAGTGGATTTTTCCGTAGCTGATGCGCCGATCAATACAAGTGTTTTTATCGAATCGACTCAAGCAGATCGGGCATGGTCCGGGGCCATGAAAGCGTATGCGTCGAGCGTATCCCGTCAGCATCCTGTTGCCGGAATCGTGAATCACCATGCGCTCGCCGCTGATCTTTTGGCGAACTTCTTCGTTCGTCTTCGCGCGGCGCGTCCGGACATCGAGCGATTCGTTATCATCGCTCCGGATCATTTTATGGGCGGACGAGGGGATGTGAGTACGCATCGTCGGCCGTATCAAACGGACGCAGGTCTTGTGCGGATCGATGAAGATGCCGTACAAACCGTACTCTTAAACCCTTTGGTGACGGAAGAGCGAGGTGTGCTCTTTGAACGTGAGCATGGCATTGGTGCGATTGTGCCATTCGTATCGCGTGCCTATCCTGAGGCAAGGATTATTCCATTGGCTTTTTCCGGTAAGATGTCCAAGGATCGCGTGTCTGCATTGGCAAAAGTGATTGAGGGATTGTGGGATGAAAAGACATTTGTTTTGATCTCCGCGGACATGAGTCATTACCTTTCCGAACGAGAAGCGTTCGCACATGACGTGGATACGCTTCATTGGTTGAAGGAAAAAGACATTGCGATCGCTCAGGCGACGGATGCATTTATCGATAGCGGAAAATCCGTTGCCGCGCTTTTCGTAGCCATGCAAGCGCTTCATCCAAAAACGACGTTTGAATTATTTGATCACTCGGTTTCGAGCGCATACGGTGCGGATCCGCTGGATGCCACGTCATATATGACGGGTGTGTGGGGTGAGTAGGAAAGGGAGGGTATCGACATTCGTTGGCGGGTTAGCGAGTTGGAAAGTTAGAACGTTTAAAATGTGTTTGATCGCGTGTTGTTGGGACTCGATGCTCGCGGACCGCACATCACTCACTGACTTCTTTTCTGTTTCCCATTTTCTATTCATGCTAACATAGAGACATCTATGTCTCTCTCGAAGCAATCCGGTTTCTTCGCGATCTTGGAAGAAGCTGCAAAGACCCACGTGTCCGATGTGCATTTCATGGTTGGGAAACCCCCGATTTTCCGTTTGAACGGCGTGCTCTATCCGCAGGAAGCGCATCCGGCATATACGAGTGCGAAATTACTCAAGTGCATTGAAGAAGTTTTCAATAAAGAACAGTGGGATCGATTCAACAATGAACGAGAGCTTGATGCTTCGCTTGCTTTGCCGGACGGCGGACGTTTTCGTATTAACGTTTTTTGGGAGCGGGGGAATCCTGCCATGGCGGCCCGTTTTATTCCGCAGCTCATTCCAACCCTGGAAGATCTCATCGCACCGGAAGCGGCATATGACTTCGTGAAACGCGAATCCGGTCTCGTGATGGTCACGGGTCCGACGGGTACGGGAAAATCCACGTTGTTGGCAGCCATGATCGAACAGATCAACCAAACCGAAGCGCGGCATATCATTACGCTCGAAGATCCGGTTGAGTTCATGTATGAATCGAAGAAGAGCATCATTGCCCAGCGTGAGTACGGTTCAGACTTTATTTCTTTTGAAGAAGGCTTGAAGCACGTCCTTCGCCAAGATCCGGATGTGATCCTTGTTGGAGAAATGCGTAACCTGGAAACGATCAGCGCCACGCTGACGCTCGCGGAAACCGGTCACTTGGTATTTACGACGCTCCACACGAACAGTGCGGCAGAAACGATTGACCGTATCATCGACGTCTTCCCTCCGGCCCAGCAGGCGCAGATCCGTTTGCAGCTTTCCATGGTGCTCACAGGCGTGATCTCGCAGATCCTGATCCCGAAGGTTGATGGCATGTTGATCGCCGCGCACGAGGTATTGGTGAACAATACGGCCATCGCCAACCTCATCACCGAATCCAAGATCAACCAGATTCAGAACGTGCTCTACAGTGCGCCGGATGAGCATATGAATACCTTGGATCAAGAATTGCGATGGCTTGTACAAGAAGGGTTCATTACAAAAGAAACAGCGATCACCTACGCACGCAATAAAGAAATCTTTAAGTAATCACGCTTGATGCGATCAAGAAAAACGCCCCGATGTCCATCGGGGCGTTTTTCATTCTATGACGTTTTTATTTTTCGCTTACGAATGACGAGATTTCTTCCATGAGTCCTTCAAGCGGGACGAGACGGGCATCCGCTTCTCCGCGGATCTTCCATTCTGCGGATGTTTCCGCGAGGGTTTTTTCGGAAATCACGAGACGGAGCGGCATGCCCATGAGATCCGCGTCCGCGAACTTGGCTCCGGCTGATACGCCGGTTCGATCATCCCAGATCACGTCGATGCCTTCTTTGCGAAGGTCTTCGTAGAGGTCTTCAGCCGTTGTGCGAATGCGATCTTGAACACTCTCGTCTTTTGCGCTCAAACTCACGATGTGAACCTGGAATGGTGCAACGGACTTTGGCCAGATAATGCCGCGATCGTCATGATGCGCTTCAACGATGGATCCGACCACGCGCGATGGTCCAATACCATAGCATCCCATCATCACCGGCTGCGGTTTTCCCTCCGCATCCATGTACGTCATCTTGAACGGTTCCGTGAAACGCGTTTTGAGTTTAAAGATGTTTCCGACTTCAATTGCTTTCATTTCTTTAACCGGACCGGAGCCGTCTGGTGCCATGGCGCCATCCTTCAAATCCGGTGCGATCTCTTTGTTCCAGGCATAGTCACCGGCTTGGTTCACGTACACGACATCTTCTCCGCTGTCGGTCGGCATCTGGAATTCATGGCTGACTTTTGAGAATGCTCCGCCCGAAGCTTCGGTTGGAAGCGCCACGATGCCGCAGCGCGTGAATACGCGGCGGTACGCTTCGAGCACTTTGTCGTAGTATTCTTCCAACTCTTCTTCCGTAGTATGAAAGCTGTAGAGATCTTTCATGTTGAACTCGCGTCCGCGGAGGATGCCGGATTTCGCGCGAAGTTCATTGCGGAACTTGTCTTGGATTTGATACACGAACACCGGAAGGTCCTGGTAGGAGTGGACGAACTTCTGGACGAGCGGCGTGATGATTTCTTCATGCGTCCACCCCAAGCATACGTCGCGATCGCCTGCACCTTTAAACTGGAACATCACTTCTTTGCAATCCGGATCATCCCAACGACCGGATGTTTTCCAGGGTTCCGATGAGAGGAGGGCGGGCATCAGGATTTCCTGTCCCCCGATGGCGTCCATTTCTTCGCGGACGATTTCTTGGATTTTTCGGAGTACGCGCAAGCCAAGCGGCAAGTACGAGTACACGCCAGCCATGTGCTGATCAACGAATCCGCCACGGATGAGGTATTTGGCGTTCGCGCTCTCCGCATCCTGCGGAGCGTCTTTGAGGGTCTTGGTGAACAGGGTGGACATCTTCATAACGGAGATAGCGTAGCGGTTCCAGGCGTGGAGGGCAAGAAGAGGATGCGAGAACCCCTAAATCCCCTTGTCAGGGGACTTGAGCGCGATACTGAATGGATGCCAGATAACGTAAATCTTAATGGTGAGTTTTTAGCGCATTCGCATTCAAACAATTCTCCTCCTTTCGGCTTGCCGAAGGGAGGGGTTAGGGGTGGGTTTGGGATCGGCAAGGAATTTTTAGCACCGCGTCAAAGTCCCCTGACAAGGGGATTTAGGGGTTCTATACAAAAACCGCTTCATACCACCGCGTCATTCGTTTGGTGTTCTAGGCGATTGGGGAGAATCGGCTAGACGAATGACGCAGTTGTATCAAGCGGCTTGCGGTTTGATGGAAGTCCTAAGTTCTCTATCATTTCGATGAAGAACTTGGGTCTTCGCGAAATCTGGGTGTGAATCAGATTCCGCTAGGAGTGAAAGGTGCACGTGAAAGTGCGGTTTGTGGGTGTAGAAGGGTGTGTGACTAGATTCGCGTCACGGTGACTTTGGTCTTGAGACCTTCCTGATCCAAGGACCAGGTGCCGGCGTCCATTTTGATGCGACGCGTCACGATCGGGGAGCGGACCCAGTCCCAGACTTTCCAGGAGTCGGGTTTGAACATGTGATTCGATTGGATGGTGATCTCCTCTCCTTGCGAGAACACTCCCGTCGAATATCCTTTGAGGATGCATGCGCTTCCGGTGTGGAAGGTGGGACATTGTCGTGAAGCATATTCTTCACCTTCTGCCGTCCAGATGACGATCTCCGTGCCTCCGCCCTGTGGGTTCTTCGCTTCGATGTCGAATGTGACTCTTACACATTCGCTCGTACAGGCTGGTGGCTTTGCGTAAGCCGCGTCCGTGGTGAAGAGCAATAGGCTCAATGCAATCGTACAGATGGGTTTCCTCACGATACCTCCTACAAGTTGTTGAAATGTTGAAAGGCCGTATTTCATGCCTGAAGATTCCTTGACCTACTCCTTTTTAGGGTCGCTCGGCGTTATGCAGCGAGCTAGTAGGTCAAGCAATATCCGTCATGGAAGGGACGATCCTGAAGGCACCAGGGGAGTGATGCGTTCGGGATCGTGCGGGAGGAAAGAATTTCCTTCCCGCGGGTCAAGGTTAGGCGTTAGCCTGCAAACATCAGGTAAAATGTTGCGGCTTGAATGATGTTCGGCAGAACGTAGCCAGTGGCGAGAATGAGAAGGGGCTTGCGATATTTTCGCGGAATTTTTTGAATCGTTTTCATGCTGTTCTCCAGGGTTTGATCGCGTGAGTTTTAGCTCATGCGATCAAGAGTGGAAGGGAGGATGGCAAGACGAGCGTCTTCCATCCTCCCTAAGCAATCAAGCATCAGTGCGGCCAATTCGGCGGGACCGTGGTCAAGACGTAGGCCACGAGTTGATGAAGCGCCGGGATGATGACGCAGATCATTGTTGCCCAGTATACGAGCTGAGTATCTTGATACCGCGTTATGAGCGGTTGGTTCATTCGGACGCCTTCGGCCTTCCATTGTTTGTGGATGCTGCTCTCGCAGAGGCCTTTCATAACGCTTACTGCGATAATGATGATGAAGAAGGTGGCCGCTAGAGCGAGGATGTTGGATTCCGTGATGAGCAGCGGAAACAGCTTGGTCATGGTAGTCATGGTTCTCCTTTTGGCGCGCTGATGGTTGTGATTCGCGCCGAAGCATGTGGGGAGAAGCGATCTCCAAACGTGTTTCGGCGTGAATGGTTTTTATGAAGGAACAAATGTCATCGATGGGCGATGCGGAAAAATGATAACTCTCATCGATGGATTGGGAAAGAAGGGGAGTTCTTTCCTAGTCTTGTGAGTTTCCTCACGCCTTAGATCATCACTCGGTGATGGGCTAAGGTGTGCGCGGGAGTCGAAATCGAGTGATCTCTATCCCGCACGACGCGTTGTTAGAGGCTGGAAAGCCAGTTGATGACTGGAACAATCCAGAATGTGGCGAAAAATGTCGAGAGGACGGTTACTGGGAGAAGAGCTTCCAGGTAGCTCCTTGCGTTTTTCGCCTTTGTCTCGACATCCGTGCCGTTCTTGTGCATGACGAGTATTCTCGTCATCTCCTGTCTCGATGACCGATAGGGTCCGAAGTAACTCCAGATGAGCCCGATGACGCCGAGAACACTAAGTGTCAGACAGATGATATTTGCCATGGCGATCCTTTCTCAAACGCGATGGTGTAGTTGTTCGCGCCGATAGATCTAGGAAGGGGATGCTGGGTGACGGTAAACCGTTCCAGCATCGTGGGCCTGGAGGTGAAGCGATCGAGACGAATCCCAATCAAATCGTCCTCCAATATGGTCCAACCGGGCTGAATCCTCTGTTGAGTATCAGCGACGGTTCTCTCTCCTCCCCAGATCAATCGGTGCGAAGCGTTGTAAAGTTCGTGTGAGGTTTTTTTTGCTCACGCCTCAAGTCATCAACGAGTGATGAACTGGGGTGTGTTGCGGGATAGGGATCGAGTGATCTCTACCCCGCACGGTCTCCTCATGGGAGGTCGAAGTGCATGCAGGCCATTCCAACGCAAACGTTCAGAACGTTTACTACCATGCCCCATCCGATGATCTTAATGAGGCTAGGTTGCCGATCTGCACGGAGTGTGCGGATTACCATGAGGACGCTGATGATGCCAAAGAGGATGCCGAGAACGACAGAGATGATTTTCCAGGTAGTCATGACGAATCCTTTGTGCAATGAACGAGGTGTTCTTATCCAGAGATCTAGGGAAGTGTGGCACGGGTTAGTGGCAAGCCACGTCCGCACCGTGGGTTTCGCGTGGAAGCGATCGAGACGAGTCCCAATCAGATTCACACTCCGCCCGCCGGATGGCATTCCCTGTTGGGTATCCACCACGGTTCTCTCTCCTCCCTAGGTCTCTGTCGAAGAACGAAAAAACGCCTACTCGACAGGGGGAGTACGCGCCAATACAAAGAGTGAACTTTGTAGATGTAGCAATGACCTTTGCTACGCAGGCTCTCTCCCCAGAGAATCTTTGATTGTTATGACGCCAGTGTAACACAGACTTGTCCTTTTGTCAAGGGGTATTGGCGTCTATTTTAGCTAAAATGGCTTAGTAAAGCCTTTTTTGACGAATGCTTTATATCGTGAGACGGAATAGATATATGGCTTTTGATCCAAAACAGCATCACCGTCGATCTATTCGGGTTCCTTCACATTGCTATTCAGATCCAGGGTGGTATTTCGTCACAATATGCACCAAAGATCGTCGCACGGTATTCGGGGAGATTGTTGGTCGTAGGGTATCGTTGAATGCGCAAGGAATCATCGTACGTAATGCCATCACGGACATTTCGAATCATTATCATTCAGTTGCAATTGATTCATACGTCATCATGCCAAACCATGTGCATGTTGTGATTTTGATTAAGCATCAGAAAAGAAAACAAAATATCGTGCCACGCACCAGCGGGTCGGCCGTAGGGGCGGGTCTCAGACCCGCCCCTACGAGGCAGGAGGTTCCGTTGTCTGAAATCGTTCGTGCAATTAAATCTTTTTCATCCAGACGAATAAACGAATGTTCATCTCAAATTTGTTTTCAATGGCAACGAAATTATTATGAACGAATCGTTCGTTCCTATCGCGAACTGGAAGGTGTACGCATGTACATACGTGATAATCCATTGGAGGATCACGTTAATTGATGCGTGCAAGGGAAGGGCGGGGGGGACCCCGCCCCTACGGGAATTATTTCTTCTTCCTTAACCGATACACCAGTACCAAGAATAGCGCACCGATCGTGTCCATGAAGAGATCTTGCATGGTGTCGCCCATGGAGAGTTGATAGATGCGATGCGTCCATCGTTCCATCCAGAATTCCCACCACTCCCAGATCACGCCAACGAAGACTGCGGTCATCCAAACCGCGTAGTCTCGTACGATCGCATCCGCGTGAATCCATCCACGCGCCTCCCAGCGTCGGTACACAATCATCGCGGACCATGCGATGGCAGCGCCTCCCAAAAAATGCATGAGGATATCAAAAGAGAGTGCGCCGGGGAGCAGGGACATGCGCGTGGCCTGAAGCGCCACGACGACGATCGGTGGAATTGCCGCTCGAGAGAGATCGGAGAGGAGGGGTTTGAGGGGTGTCATAGAGGGATGGGTGATCGGGAATCGTGACTCCGGATCAACGACATGTTCATCAGTCGTTTTTAATAGGCAAGAGATGTTTTTCAATCATCTTGGTCGTTAGTACTGCAAGAGGTATTGCATCGCTTACGTCGAATGATCCAATGCGTGTTCGTCGTAATGCCGTGAGGTATCCTCCGCAACCGAGAGTTTCACCGATATCTCGCGCGAGCGATCGGATATACGTCCCGGACGAGCACGATACCGTGAATGCGAGTTCAGGCCATTGATATGATATCACGCGCAGTTCCGTGATCCGAATGTCTTTCTTGGGAAGCTCGATGCCTTCTGTTTTTCCTTTACGGGCAAGCTCATACATCTTTTTTCCGTTGATCTTTTTCGCGCTGAACGCAGGCGAAGTCTGCAAATAACCGCCACGGAATCGATCAAAGGCCTTTTCAATCTCTTCTACGGTAGGAGCGCTGACAGGCTTCGAATCCGTAATTTCTCCCTCAAGATCATCCGTCGTACTCGTGGCGCCCAGCTTCGCGACAGCCTCGTACGTCTTATCCAAGCCCACGAGACCCGTGAGCGCTTTTGTGCCTTTGTTGATGCCGACGATGAGGAGTCCTGTTGCAAATGGATCGAGCGTCCCTGCATGGCCCACGCGATACTGCGAGCGATTTTTTCTCGTGACTTTTTCCGGACAGATCGTCCGTTGCACGCGAGAGACCACGTCGTGGCTCGTGATGCCCGCAGGTTTGTCTACGAGAAGCAAGCCACTGGGGAAAGGGGTGGGGAGGAGGGGGTAGGGAGTCGTGGTGGACATGAATGAAAAGAGCGTATCAAGGTTCGGGTCTCGAGGCAAAAGCGAGAAGTAGGCCCGGGAGCCTGTCCCGAGTGCATCCGAGGGATCCGGAGGTTATATAGAGAGACTTCTTTTATTTTAGTGATGGTTACTTAAGAATCGCGCTCAAGTCCTTCCCTGACAAGGGAAGGATTTAGGATGGGTTCTGTCTTCTCCGTTTGACAGAACGCGCATTTTTCAGTAGTCTTCCAGCAATTCTATGAACGTTTCTGAGCTCGCACGACAGCTACGCGTAACCCCGAACGAGCTCCTGGATCGACTTCCAGGGCTCGGTTTCGCTATTGGCCGACGTGCCATTAAAATCGACGATATCCTCGCGGATAAAATCACCCGAAAGTGGAATGAGAACCGTCGTCGTGAGCGCATGCGTTCTTCTTTGATGAAGACGTCGAGCCGCACAGATATGCGTGGGGAGCCGATCGCTTTAAAGCCGATTGCGGTTCCGGCGATCATTACGGTTCGCGAACTCGCCGGGTTGATCAATCTTCCGGTAACGCGCGTGATTCAGGAATTGATGCGTAACGGCATTCTTGCTGCGCAGAATGAACGTCTCGACTACGAGACATCCGCCATCATTGTAGAGGAGCTCGGATTCAAGGCGGAGCCTGCACCGGAAAAAACAGGTGCGAGCATTACGAGAGACGACTCGTCACAGGATCGATTGAAGGAAATCATGGATTCGGAAGAAACGCATAACCTCAAGGCGCGTCCGCCGGTCATCGTGGTGATGGGTCACGTGGACCACGGAAAGACGAAGACGTTGGATGCGATCCGAAAGACGAACGTGATCGCGACCGAAGCCGGTGGAATCACACAGCATATCGGTGCATATCAGGCTGAAAAGAACGGACGCAAGCTGACCTTCATCGATACGCCAGGACATGAAGCGTTCACGGTCATGCGTTCACGTGGCGCCAAGATCGCCGACGTCGCCGTGCTCGTCGTTGCCGCGGATGACGGAGTCCAGCCGCAAACGAAAGAAGCGATCGATATCATCAAGGCCGCTGGTCTCCCATTCGTCGTCGCATTGAA
Organism: Candidatus Uhrbacteria bacterium; assembly: GCA_018499965.2. Lineage (GTDB taxonomy): Bacteria > Patescibacteriota > Patescibacteriia > 2-12-FULL-60-25 > 2-12-FULL-60-25 > 2-12-FULL-60-25. The sequence continues at coordinate 38,682 of JAHBAS020000002.1, read as the reverse complement.
CAAGATCGACAAATCGGATGTCGACGTGGATCGCGTACTCGCACAGTTGGCGGATTATCATGTGCAGGTTGAAGCATGGGGAGGAACGGTGCCGCTCGTAAAGATTTCCGCTTTAAAGGGGATTGGCATTGATGAACTTCTTGAGATGATCCTGTTGGTTGCGGACATGAATCCGGAACGGATCATGGCAAACCCGAATCGTTTAGCGATCGGAACGGTCATCGAAGCGCGCGTGGATAAGGGCGAAGGTCCGGTTGCCACGGTGCTCGTGCAGAACGGGACGCTTCGTCGGAACGACGCCGTTGGTATCAGCGGGGCATTGTATGGACGCGTGCGTGCCATGCGCGATTGGACCGGAAAGCAAATCGAGAAGGCGGAACCAGGAACCCCGGTAAAGATCCTCGGATTTAAAGTGGCGCCTGCGGTCGGTGATATTGCCGAAGTCCCGGAAGATCTCAAGACGTTAACGACGAAGATGAAGACCGCGCATCAGGTCACGGAATCGTTCGTCGCCAAGAAGCAGATGGAGGCGCCATTGGAAGAAGGTGCGAAACCGAAAAACGTTTTCTCCGTGATCTTGAAAGCTGACGTGCTCGGATCGCTCGAAGCCATTTTGGGCATGCTCGAAAAGATTCGTGACGAAGAAGTCGGCGTATCGATCATCAAAAAAGGACTTGGATTCGTTACGGAAGCGGACGTGTCGCAGGCCGCGACGGCATCAAAAGTCATTTACGCCTTCGGCGTGGTCCCTGGCCCTGGCGTGGCCGAATTAGCGCGTGAAAAAGGCGTGGAAATCCGCAAGTACAAAATCATCTACGAATTGCAGGACGATATCATCGCGGAATTGAATAAGATGTTGAAGCCGAAGATCGAGCTGGTGAACCTTGGGAGTTTTGAAACGCTCGCCATCTTCCGAACCGAAACGCATCGTCAGATCATCGGAGGTCTCGTGCGGGATGGAAAGATCGTCGGTGGCGAAAAGGCACGCGTGTGGCGCAAGGAAGAGCCGCTCGGCGACATCGATATCGAAGCCGTACAGATCGGAAAACAAAAGGTCAAAGAAGCGGCCGGTGGAACCGAGTGTGGAGCTTCCATTAAAGGAAAGATCAAAGTTGAAGTCGGTGATCGTCTCGAGGTCTATCATGAAGAAGTGACGGAACGAAAAGTCCAGATTCCACGATAAGATCGTTAGATTAAAAAAAAGCCCCGATGTCCATCGGGGCTTTTTTAAGGTGTTATCAACTTTTCTTGACATCTTAAAGCGCGCTTCCTATATTCACTGCTACACGTTTCGCGAGAGCGGTGGGCAGAAGCGACGCGTTCCTAACATCATCCTTTCTATTCCCTATTCATATGGAAAAAATCTTCACTGATGACAATTTCGAGGCAGAGGTTCTCAAGGCTGACCGCCCGGTGCTCGTTGATTTTTGGGCGCCATGGTGCGGTCCATGTCGTTTGATGGCGCCGGTCATTGATGAGCTTGCAAAAGACTTGGATGGCAAAGTGACGGTTGGAAAGATGAACGTGGATGAGAACAACCAATTCGCACAGAAGTACGGCATCATGAGCATTCCGACATTTTTGGTTTTTAAAGGTGGAAATGTCGTAGAACAGCTCGTTGGCGTCATGGATAAGGAAGAAATGAAAGTTCGTGTTGAGAAGCATGTATAAATAAAGTGGCAAGTCGGTAGTCGGTCGATGTAGAACTTGCCGACCTACCGAACTCATCGATTTACCGATTTCCTATGAAAGACCTCATCATCATCGGCTCAGGACCGGCAGGCTGGACGGCGGCAATTTATGCGGCGCGTGCGGATTTGCATCCTCTTGTTTTCGAAGGCGATCAGCCTGGTGGACAGTTGACCACGACGACGGAAGTCGAAAATTTTCCGGGTTTTGAGCACGGCATCCAAGGGCCGGATCTCATGACCGTGATGAAAAAGCAGGCCACACGTTTCGGAACGGAAATCGTTTCGCAACGCGTTGATGCGTTGGCACGGAACGATGACGGGACTTTTTCTGTGACCGTAAAGGGAGAAGTTCATCAGGCGCGCGCTGTCATTCTTGCAACGGGTGCGACGGCGAAGCGTATTGGTTTGGCGTCTGAGCAGGCATTGTACGGAAAGGGTGTTTCCGCTTGCGCCACATGCGACGGGTTCTTTTTTAAAGGAAAGGAAATCATCGTAGTCGGTGGTGGAGATTCCGCCATGGAAGAAGCGGATTTTCTCACGCGCTTCGCATCTAAAGTGTCTATCGTCCATCGTCGCGATGCGTTCCGTGCATCAAAAGCTATGCAGGACCGCGTTTTGCAGAATCCGAAAATCGAAGTCATCTGGAATACGGAAGTCGCGGATATTCTCGGCGTAGACGTCGGACGGGTTACGGGTGTGATGCTCAAATCAACGGTCGACGGTACTACGCGCGAGATGAAAATTGACGGCGTCTTCGCGGCTATTGGTCATACGCCGAATTCGGATCTCGTTAAAGGGATGCTTGAGCTGGATGAAAAAGGATATGTGCAGACGATTCCTGGAACATCGAAGACCATGATCCCGGGTCTCTTCGCGTGCGGTGACCTCCAAGATGCACACTATCGTCAGGCGATCACGGCCGCAGGAAGTGGATGCATGGCCGCGCTTGATGCGGAAAAATATTTAGGAGGAATATAGGTAAAAGATAAAATCGAATCAGAGATATCCCGATGAATGTCGGGATATTTTTGCTTTATAGAGCAATATTTTTTCATGGATCTCTCGACAAAACTCTTGGATATGCTTTGAAAAAGCTCTATCATAAAGAAGTTATTCTTCAATGATTTATCTTATGAAGCGTCTTGCAACAATCCTCGCCTTCGTTGCGATCGTGCTCGCACCAATGATGGCAAGTGCCGTCACGGTGACAACCGATCTCCAAGGCACGTTAATCAAAGGCTCTCTATCCGCTGTCTATTTTTACGGTGATGATGGAAAACGATACGTTTTTCCGAACGATAAGGTTTTTTTCTCGTGGTATTCTGATTTTTCAAGCGTAAAGGAAATTACGGATGCGGAACTCGCAGCCATCCAGATCGGTGGCAATGTGACGTATCGCCCGGGGACGAAGTTAGTCAAAGTGACATCCGATCCTCGCGTATACGCCGTGAGCGGACACGGCGTCCTTCGGTGGATCACGAGCGAGGAATTGGCGAAGCGATTGTATGGCGCGGACTGGGCTAAGCAGGTCCATGATCTTTCGGACAGCCTTTTTGGCGATTACGAAGTCGGATCATCGATTGCTTCGGATGATTCCTATCATCCAGAAACCGAGCGCACGACATATACGAATGTCGCCAAGCTCTTATCGTCCGAATCAACGACGGATACATCGTCATCTTCAGCTTCGCACACGATTGTCTTGAAGCGCGTTGAAGGCACGTATTTTTCTTGGACGGATACAGCGGTCTCATCCATGGGATACAAGCTGGTCTGGTCGAAGAATGCGAATCCGGAATATCCGAATCGTGAAGGGGATTCATATATCTACTACTCCGAATCTTCCGCAAAGGCCGGAAAAATCACGGAGAGTCTTGCATCCGGTGCAACGTATTACGTCCGCGTCTGCGAATACCTTGGCGGCAAGTGTGGTGCGTACTCCAACCAGGTGAGCTTCGTCGCCCCAACGACGGTTACGGAAACGGAAGATGATTCAAACTCTGAAGAAACGACGAACGGCGTGCACACGATCGTTCTCAAAAAGACCGGCACAACATCTTTCTCCTGGACCGACACGGCCGTTTCTTCCATGGGATACAAGCTCGTCTATTCCAAGAACGCGAATCCAACCTATCCGACACGTGATGGCGATACCTACATCTACTACTCCGAATCATCGACGAAATCGGGAAAGATCGAAGAGAGCCTTACGTCTGGCGCAACCTATTACGTCCGCGTGTGCGAATACCTTGGTGGCAAGTGTGGCGCGTACTCCAACCAGGTGAGCTTTGTCGCTCCAACGACGGAAACGACGAATAATGAAACGGTCTCTTCTTCGGCACATACGATTGTGCTCAAGAAAGGGACGAGCACATCGTTCTCCTGGACTGATACGGCGAACTCCTCCATGGGATATAAGCTCGTTTGGTCTAAGAATGTGAATCCGGCTTATCCAAGTCGCGATGGTGATTCCTATAACTACTATGACGAACCTTCTACGCGATCTGGTGAGGTTTCGAGCGTAGAATCTGGTCAAACCTACTATGTCCGCGTCTGTGAATACCTTGGTGGCAAGTGTGGCGCGTACTCCAATCAGATTAGTTTTGTGGCTGAATAGAGCCAAAATAAGCATAAAACCCCATCGCGTGTACCGCGATGGGGTTTTTGTATCTCAGGGGAATGCCTTGACAAACAGTAGTTTATGGGTTAACTAAAAGGCTTCTATGACGAAGCCTTTTGATCTTCAGCATAGCCTCGCGAGCCATATGATGTGCATTGCGGGGCGTCTTGAACAATACGGCAATCAGTTGATTTTTGAGCCGATGGGATTGAGTTTTTCTTCGGCGCGTATCTTGCTCCTCATTCATCACGGTATGTGTACGCCAATGCGAATTCAAGAGGCGTTACGCGTAACGAAATCGAATGTTTCCCAGCGTCTAACCTTACTGGAAGAAAAAGGACTGATCGAGCGTGTAACGGAACCCGGTGGCGACCAACGATGTCGAAGGATCGCCTTAACGGCTCTTGGTCAAGAAAAAACGGATGAGCTCATGCATGCCATCTCCTTCCGCTCTCTCGAACTTGAACGTTCTTTGCACCCAGACGATGTCGCGACCTGCGAACGTGTTCTCTCAACCATTCATCATCTCCTTGATTCTTCCCTGAACGAACAGACCGTATGAAAAACTTCAATTCCTCTCGTGTATTTCTCGCCGTAGCCATCGTGGCTATGAGTTCTATCGTGCTTGCCGGATGCGGAGCTAAGCCAACGGAAACCGAGCAGACATCCGTGCCAACGCCGCCATCCGTACAGGTGGCATCCGTTTCCGATCTTCGGAGCATGACGCGGACGTTGACCTATTCCGGCATCGTCGCGGCAAATCAGGAAACGACCTATGCCGCGAAAGCCGCCGGAACGCTTCGTGGGCTTTCGGTAAAAGTCGGCGACCGTGTGACGATCGCGCAGGAGCTTGCTGTGGTGAATGATGCGGATAACGCAGCGATCCCATCGAATACGTTAAAAGCGGATCAGGTGCGCCAAGCTCAACTCGCGGTCTCGCAGGCATTGCAGGGATATCAGATCGCCCAGACGAGCTATCAGACCGTGGTGCAAACTTCGGCCAAGGATTTGTCGCAGGCGGAAATCGCTCGACGTCAGGCGGAATCCGGACAAACGAATACCGGTGCCTCGCTCGGCGAGCAGCTTACGGCGGCAAAACTTGGTCGGGATACGGCTGCGACCGCAGCGGAACAGGCTCGTCTTGCTCTGGAGAATCGAAAAACGCAAGTGACGCAGTCCGAAACGGATGCCAAGGCAAATGCCTCGTTGACCGCAAACAATGCCGTTGATACGTGCCGCACCTTCGTCACGCAGATGGATTCGCTTGCCGCATTCGGAAGTCCGGATGGCGGAAATTTGTCATACGCAAAGTATCTCGGCGCAACGGACGGTTCGTCGTATACGCGCGCACGTTCCGCGTGGGAGACGGTAAAGGCTTCGACGGATGCGTATGCGAAGATGACGGAAACGGATCCGCAGAAGCGTCTTGAAGCCGCACGAAAAGTTGTAGATGCCACGAAGATGATGGTTGATGCCACGAAGAACGTTTTTGATCATACGCCTCCATCCGTGGCGCTTCCGCAATCTTCGGCAGCGGGCGCATCCATCAGCGGATTCCAGCAGCAGCTCGCATCTGCGCAGACGCAGGCGAATGCGTTGCTTACGCAGATTCAGGCTACGCAGCAAGGTCTTGAAAGCCTCGTGCTTTCCAATCGCTCTTCGCTTGATGCGCTTGAGAAGGCGAGGGATCTTGCCACGCAGCAGCTCGCGTCAGCGGAACAGAATATCAAGACATTGGAGGCAGGAACGAAAACGCAGCAAGATCAGCTCGGCTATGGTGTGGAAGCGGCTCGTAATCAGGAATCCACCACGCGTGCACGCGTCGATGGTCAGCTTGCAGCTTCTCGCGGCCAGATGGAACTTGCAAAGCTTCAATACGATAATGCCGTTGTTGCACTTGAGAGCTTGATTGATAGCCGAAAAGTCGTCGCCTCCATGAATGGCGTGGTCACGAAGGTTTTCGTAGAAAACGGCGCATCAATCACCCCAGGGACACCGGTCCTCACCGTGAGCACGGTTGATGCAATAAAAGTGATCGCGTACGTCGACCAAGCGAATATCGCAGGTATCCGTCCAGGGATGGACGTGACGATTGCGCCGGCAGAAGGTGCGGCGGCCTCCGGAACGGTTCTTACGGTTTCACCGGTTGCGGATGCTATGACGAAGCGTTTTGCGGTTGAGATCCGCCCATCCGGAAGTTTGCTACTCGGTACGGTGGTGAGCGTTCAGATGCCGGTTACGCGTGAAGCGCCGTCGCCGTCCATCATCCTTCCGATCGATGCGATGGATGTCCGTTCAGATGCGAGTGCCATGTTCGTGGTCCGTGACGGCTCCGCCGTGCGATTGCCGGCCCAGATCGGTTCGATGTTCGGTGAGAGCACGATCGTGACGGCAACGGATCTTCGTGAAGACGATCAGGTAATCATTCGAGGCGCAAAGCTTATTCTCGATGGCGGTCCTGTTTCCATTGCGGAAACGACGAAATAGTATGTCTGAGACGAACAACACTCCGCGTCCGACCTCGTCGGATGCTGGTCACTCCACGTCGGATCAACAGTATCTTGCGCGATTGACTTTCAATCCGAAGCTTCGCAAGAGCTTTTTGAATATCTTCGTGACCAAGCCGCGTATCGTGCTCTTGCTTATCGTGTCGCTCACGATCGCGGGAGTCTACGCCTTCACGCAATTACCGCGCGAATCGAATCCGGAAGTGAAGATCGCCATGGCTTCGATTTTGACCACATATCCAGGCGCTTCCCCGGCAGACATCGAAGAACTCGTGACCAAGAAAATCGAGAATGGCATTTCGAACGTCAAAAATGTGAAAACGATCGAATCGTCGTCCGCGAACAGCGTGTCGATGATCGTGGTTGAATTCGAAGCGAAAGCGGATCTTGAAGAATCGATCCGTTCGTTACGTGACGCCGTAAGCGGATTGAAAGGGAAGTTGCCGGATGACGCAAACGATCCGAGTGTTCGGGAAATCTCGCTTGATGATACGCCGATTTGGACCGCAGCGATGACCTCGCCGGTCGACGGAAAAACCTTGCGCGACATGGGCGAAGAACTTCAGGATGAATTGGAAAAGATTCCAGGCGTTCGCGAAGTGTCGATTTCCGGAGGTGATGAAACGCGATTCGAGGTGGCGTATGATCCGCTTAAGCTCACGCAATTCGGCATTTCGGCGGATCAGGCGAATCAGGCGATCGCGATGACGAACGTGGCAGTTCCGTCCGGCTCGTTCGACGGACGCGAGTTCCGATATCCGGTACGATCGGATGGTCGCATATGGACGGCCGAAGATATCGGGAACATCCCGGTGACGCATGCGGAAAACGGCGGCGTGATTGCCGTGAAAGATCTTGCACGCGTGCAGGAAACCGTGATCAAGAAAACCGTGCTTTCCCGTTTTGGAACCCCGGGGGATCAGCCAAGTCGTGATACGGTCACGATCCAAATCATTAAGAAGACGGGTGGCTCGATCATTAAAACGATTGATGAGGCACAGCGTCGCATCGACGCCTTCGTGAAGACGCAGCCACAGGGAACGGTCGTCCATGTGGTCTCGGACCAATCCGAGTTGATCAAGACGGACTTCAGCCATCTCACCCGCGACTTCTTGCTCACGGTCATCTTGGTTTTCGGTATTCTCTTCCTCGTCGTAGGTCTTAAGGAAGCGTTTGTAGCTGGCTTGGCTGTTCCGCTCGTATTCTTCGCGACCTTCGTGATCATGTTGATTTCCGGGATCAGCTTGAACTTCCTTTCGATGTTCTCGCTCATCCTGTCGCTTGGATTGTTGGTCGATGATGCGATCGTGGTGGTATCCGCGACGAAGCAGTACTTGAATACCGGCAAATTCACGCCGGAAGAAGCGGTGTTGCTCGTGTTGAACGACTTCAAAGTCGTGTTGACCACGACCACGTTGACCACGGTCTGGGCTTTCTTGCCTCTCCTTATGTCGACCGGCATCATGGGCGAATTCATCAAGTCGATTCCGATCACGGCATCCACGACCTTGCTCGCATCCCTCTTCATCGCCTTGCTCGTGAACCATCCGTTGGCGGCTGTGCTTGAACGTATCCGATTCACCGCCGGATTTTTCTGGACCACGATCATCGCCCTTCTTGCGATCGGTCTTGCTTCCGGCGTCACGGGCACGATGATCGGATTTATCGTTGCTGGTATCTGTGCCGCAGGCGTGCTGATGCTCGGACTCTGGTTCGCGAAGCGTGGACGTGCGGTATTGGCGCAGAACGGTGCATTGGTTGAACGGGAGTGGAATGATGATGAACTCATCAAGGCTAAACTCCGTGCACAAGGCGCCAAAGAACATGGATCATTCGCATCAAAGTTGATGCACGGCATCGTGAATTTCCACGCGATCCTTCCATGGTACGAGCGCGTGCTTCGGTCGATTTTGAAAACCGGGAAGCGTCGCATGACGACGCTTGCGGTGATCGGCGCGCTTTTCGTTTCCGCGATCGCGCTTCCGGTATTCGGCATCGTGAAGATGGAGTTTTTTCCAAATTCGGACTTCGAACAATTGTCCGTGTTCGTAGAAGCGCCTCCGGGCACGAAGTTGGATGTGACGAATGCCATCGTTGAACGCGTTGAAGCGCGATTACGCATCCGTCCGGAAATCGAGAGCTATTCCACGCTCGTAGGCGTGCGATCAAGCCAAGGCGTGATTTCCGTGTCCGGATCTACGCCATCGCATACGGCCACGATCACGCTCAAGTTGAAGCCGGAAGAAGAGCGCACGCAGCCATCATACGAACTCGCCGCCACGCTCCGCCAGGAACTTTCGGATATCAAAGATGCCAAAGTGACCGTGGAATCTCCGGAATCCGGTCCGCCTGCGGGTTCGGATATCGAGATGCAGTTGAGCGGGGATGATCTCGCGGAGTTGGAAGCGACTGCCCATGCGCTCCGTCCGCTCCTCGCAGGCATTTCCGGCGTGGTTTCCACGGACATCTCGTTAAAGCAGGCTCCGGCGGATTATACGTTCCGTTTGGATCCGAGCCGCATGGAATTCTACGGCGTGAACGCAGCCATGGTTGGTGGATCCCTTCGCACCGCGATTTCCGGAACCGAAGTCACGACTATTTTGGAAGACGGTAAGGAGAAGAGTGTGGTCGCGACTTTCATGCCGGACCGCATTCCAACGCTTGAAGACGTGCAGAATCTCCAGATCTTGAATACCAAGCGCCAGCCGATCTTCCTCAAAGATGTGGCGACGGTCGAGTTGCAGCCAGGCGTGGAATCCATCAGCCGCATCGACAAGAAGCGCACGGTGGTCCTTTCCGGATCCGTGGATGCGAACACGCGTCCAGCCGAAGCGCTCACCGCTTTCCAATCAAAGCTCGCTTCCGATGGTCATATTCCGGATGACGTCTCCATCAAGTACGGAGGTCAGAATGAACAGAACACCGAATCCGTCACGTCGATCATCCGCGCCATGGCGGTAGCGGCCATGTTGATCATCATTACCTTGATCGTCCAATTCAATTCATTGCGACAGTCCTTCATCGTGTTGGTAACGATCCCGCTCGCACTCATCGGCGTGATGTTTGGTCTTGCGATTACAGGTATCCGTCTCTCATTCCCTGGATTGATCGGCATCGTGGCGCTTTTCGGCATCGTGGTGAAAAATGCCATCATCCTGGTCGATAAGATGAACCTCAATCGTCGTTCCGGTATTCCATTCATCGAGTCCGTTGTTGATGCGTGCACGTCTCGATTAGAGGCCATCTTCATCACGTCGATCTGTACGATTGTCGGTATTTTACCGATCACGTTCTCGGATGCTACCTGGCGCGCGTTAGGAAGCGCCGTGATCGCCGGATTGATGCTTTCTTCGTTCTTCACGTTATTCGTGGTCCCGACCTTGTATATCTCGATGTACCGGAAGCAGGTGAAGAAGGAGCAGGAGTTGGCTAGTCGATAAGTTGGTGAGTCGGTGAATGACCCGGTTCTGTTTAAAAGACAGGGCCGGGTTTTGTATTTACCTCCCGAACCCTTTATTTTTAGGCATTTTTGATCAATACGTAAAGTTTACTAACCCTAATAAAGGTTTGAATGACCTTATCCGGCCATAAAATGTTGACAATCTCAGCAAAGTTTCGTAAGATCTGGGCCACGTATGCTCCATATTCGATTCCGCCGGGTTGGCAAGAAAAAGCAGCCAATGTACCGCATGATTGTGTGTGAAAAAGCCAAGGACCCATGGGGGGACTACTTGGAGAATTTGGGTACATTCAACCCACGCGTTGAAGCCGATGGAGTTCAGCTCAAGGAAGACCGTATCAAGGAATGGATTTCCAAGGGTGCTCAGTGCTCCGATACCGTTTGGAACTTGCTCGTCGATAAGGGCATTGTAAAGGGTGACAAGCGCAAGACCATGGAAATCTCCAAGCGCCGTGCCGAAAAGCTCACCAAGTCCCGTGCAGACAAGCAGGCCAAGGATGAGGCGAAACAGGCCGCTGCTGAGGCGAAGCGCATTGCAGACGCCGAGGCCAAGAAAGCTGCCGAACAGGCCGCTAAGGAGGCTGAGGAGGCTGAGGAGGCTGCAAAGGCCGAAGCAGAAGCTCCAAAGGCTGAAGAGGTTGCTCCAGAGGCTCCAGCCGAAGAAGCGGCACCGGAAGCTCCAGCTGCCGAGTAAATTTGATCAATATCGAAAAGGGCCGCCACATTCGATGTGGCGGCTTTTTAGCTCCTGTCTTTTCAAAAAAGAGGGAAAATGCTACGATATGGTTGGCGATTGACCTTGAGCCAAGATCGATTGTCAAAGATTCCTTAATATACGAAGCGTTTTCGCTATCTATTTTGCCTCGCTATGGCTGAACTTCAAAAGGATCAGGAGTTTGTAGAGTACATCGTTAAGGCCCTCGTCAATCATGCCGAGGATGTCCGAACCGAACGAACCGTGGATGACCGCGGCGTGCTCATTACCCTCCACATTAATCAGGAAGACATGGGCTACATCATTGGCCGCCAAGGTCAGACCGCCCGTGCGCTCCGCATTCTCCTTAAGACGGTTGGCGCCAAAGAGAATGCCCGGGTCAATCTTAAGATTTACGAGCCGGAAGAACTCCGTCGTGAACATCATGAACGCAAGGCATTGACGCCTCGAAGCCCAGAGGGCGACACGCGTTCCACTTCCGCTCCGGAAGTCGGCATGGTCACGGACGAAGATTTGGCAGACCTCGGAATCTAATCATTCCAACACTAGTCAAAAAATGATCGCAGGTGGTTGGCTCCCACCTGCGGTTTTTGTTTACTCAGACATTGTCTTTCCTCCTAATTCCCCGTAAGCTTCTCTGTATGAAAAAGCCTCTCAAGCTCGAAGCGATCTCTATCTTCCCGGAAGCGTTTGACTCCTATATGGATGCGTCGATTCTTGGTCGTGCGCGGAAGCAGAAGTTGATCGAGTTCAAGGCGCATAATCTCCGTGATTGGACGCATGATGCGCATCATACGGTAGACGATAAGCCGTTCGGCGGGGGTCCTGGCATGGTGATGAAGCCGGAGCCGTTTCATGAGGCATTGGTGACCTTGAAGGCTCGTACCAAAAAGGACGGGAAAGCCACGGCGACCGCAAAAAAGACGCGGGTGATTATGACCGCAGCGAACGGGAAGATGTTCACGCATGCGGATGCGGTTCGTCTCTCGAAGTGCGATCGTGTCATTTTCCTCTGCGGACGATATGAAGGCATTGATCAGCGCGTGATCGATCGCTTGTGCGACGAGTCTTTCTGTATCGGTCCCTACGTCCTCACCGGCGGCGAACTTCCAGCCATGGTCATGATGGATGCGATTTCGCGTCATATCCCAGGAGTGCTTGGGAAAGAAGCGAGCTTGGATGAAGAGAGTTGGGCGGACGTAGGAACGATTACGAATGACGAATTACGGATTGCGAATTCAAAATCCGCAATCCGCAATCCGCAATCCGTAATTCCCGGAACGGGAGAATATCCGCAGTACACCCGTCCCGAAGTCTGGCTCGGCATGAAGGTTCCAGAGGTTCTCCTTTCAGGTAATCACAAGAAGATCAAAGAGTGGAGAGAGGGAATGCGGGGGAAATAATTTTGCCATGATGCTTATATGAAATTAGCGCTTGTCGATCTATGTGGAGAGGGGGACGTACAGGAAAGAATCGAAGATGAATACTGGAGGGAACCTTTAGAGATCATGAAAAGTGAAGGTTTTGAGTATATTGATTTTGCTTCTGGCGCAAAAAGCATGAAGCAAAAAATAGAAGGATTTCATGAAGCGTTAAAGTCTGATGCAGATTTGGTGTGGTTTGTACGAGGAGGATATTCCTGCATTCAGGCGCTTCCGTTGATTAATTGGAATTTGGTTCAGGAATCAAAAAAGTCTTTTTATGGATTAAGTGATTTTACGCATTTTGCATGGATGGCGATTTCTCGTGGAGTGCCTGTTTTTTATGGACAATCTCTCACGAGTTTTGGGAAGTATTTCCCGCTCGCAGCTGATCGGGAATTTTTATTTTCTTTTTTAAGGACGGGCAGGCTATCACCTTTGTTTCTGAATCCTCTTACGCCCTCTTCGGCGAGCATTGATCTTTCGTTAACGCCGATGATCGGAGGACATGCGACTCTTACGCTTCTCATGCTTCTGCAGTATCCGATTGATTTGCATGATCGTTTTTTATTTCTTGAATATCACCCTGGCGGAGTAGGGGAAGGCATGCGTGATATCGGATATTATCTGGAGAACTTGATACAGGCATTGCAACGAACGAATAACCTCCCAAAAGGATTTGTTTTCGGACAAAGTATGTTGCCGCAGCCTGATGGATCGATGATTCCTTGGAGAGAAATTAACGTATTTTGCGCGGAGCGCGTATCGCATTTGAATCTTCCTGTGTATGAAGTTGATCATTTTAAACACGTGATTCCATTTCAGGCTTTTGATCAGCAATCAGACGTGTCCGAAGCGGAGTAATCCGATATCATTCCATCGCTAAAAGCCCTGTCAGGAAGAATGTGATGATCTGATTTTTATCGCGCTAAAGCCCCCTGACAAGGGGGTTTGGGGGTTCCTCCCCGTCCCTGTATACTTTCTTCTAACATGCCTATTTATTTTCAAACGCGATGGTTACGGGTGATCGTGCCTACGTTCGTCGTTCTTTTGGTTTTAGCGATCGGGATTGCGTATCTTCGTACACCGCAAGCGACGCTTGAAAAGCCGCCGCAAGATGCACCGTATCGGTTATCATCATCTTCGATTGATGTTCGCATTGAAGACCTGCTCGCGCGCATGACGCTTGATGAGAAGATCGGACAAATGGCGTTGGTGGAAAAGAATAGTGTGCATGATGTGGATGATATCGCGAGTTACGGGATCGGGGCGATGTTGAGCGGTATGGGCGCGAAGCCGGAGCCGAATACGCCAAGCGGTTGGTTAAATATGGTTGGGTCTTTTCAGCGTTCTGCGCTTTCTTCCCGCCTCGGTATTCCGTTGTTATATGGTGCAGACGCGATCCATGGTCATAGCAACGTGTTTGGTGCGACGATGTTTCCGCACATGATCGGACTTGGCGCGACACGTGATGCAGATCTCGTTGAACGGGTCGCACGCGCCACGGCAGAAGAAATGGAAGCAACGGGTATCTATTGGACGTATTCTCCGAACCTTGATCTCCCGCGCGATATTCGATGGGGTCGAACGTACGAAGCGTTTACGGATGATCCGACGCTCGCGGGAGAGCTCGGAGCTGCGTACGTGCGTGGCACGCAAGGATCAGGATCTTCAATGAACGTGATCGCGACGGCGAAGCACTATCTTGGCATTGGAGCCATGCAATGGGGTTCATCGAGCAATAAGAATTTTAAGATTGATCAGGGCCGAACGCCATCAAGTACTGCGGCGCTTCAAGAAGAATATCTTCCGCCGTATCGGGCTGTCGTCGATGCAGGGGTAGGGTCCGTGATGATCGGATTGAATAGCTGGGACGGGACCTGGGCTTCGTATGACAAGAATTTGATCACAGGTTCCCTCAAGGGCGATCTTGGGTTTTCGGGTTTTGTGATTTCGGATTGGTATGCGGTGTATGAACATTCGTTTACGCAGTACGAGGGTCTCGTGAAGTCGATCAATGCCGGCGTGGACATGGTGATGCTGCCGTTTGATTACAAAGGTTTTCTCATGAATATGCGCCTCGCGGTAAAGACCGGAGATATCCCCCAAGCCCGTATTGATGATGCCGTGCGACGCATTCTTCGAGCGAAGTTCCAGGCCGGATTATTTGAGCGTCCACTCGCATCCGAATCCGAGCTTTCGGTGATCGGTTCAAGCGAGCATCACGCAATCGCGCGTGAAGCGGTTTCAAAATCGCTCGTACTTTTAAAGAACGATCAGGATCTCTTGCCGCTTTCTCCGAAGATGAATCATTTACGTATCGCCGGAAGTGCGGCGGATAACGTGGGTCGGCAATCCGGCGCATGGACGGTTGAGTGGCGGGGCATCGACGGCAATTGGCTGGAAGGTGGAACGTCGATCCTTCAGGGAATCAAGAATGCCGTTTCATCTTCAACGACCGTTGAATACGATCGTGAGGCTAAGTTCGTTTCAGCGAAACGGGCGAACGTCGGTATCGCGATCGTGGGTGAAAAACCGTATGCCGAAGGCTGGGGAGATGATGCGAATCCATCGCTCGCCAAAGAAGATCTCGAAACCATCGATCGACTTCGTGCCTCGTGCGATCGCGTGATCGTCGTTCTCGTCTCCGGCCGACCATTGATGATTGCTGATAAGATCAATGATTGGGATGCGCTCGTTGAAGCCTGGCTTCCGGGGAGCGAAGGGGAGGGCGTTGCGGATGTGCTTTTCGGGAAACAGCCTTTTGTAGGAAAGCTCCCGCTCCCATGGCCCGCGAGCGTGAAGCAGCTTCCAATCTCCGTGGATGGAAAAACGAAAGACGGCACGAAGGTTTTGTTCCCTCGAGGGTTCGGCATCCATACGGAGAAGCGGTAGAAAGAAGAATAAAAAAACAGCGCCTTTGTAGGTGCTGTTTTTTTGCACTGATCGTTAGTTGTTAGCCGATGGCTCTTTGCTTTTCTTTTTCGCCAGCATATACGAGTAGACCGTAGGGACGATACAAATCGTAAGGATGATGGTGATGAATGTGACGAAGAGCGCGATGCTGGATTGGATGGCGAGCGAGACGATGAGGATCGCGATGCCGCCGAGGACAAAGAGAAGTCCGCCAAGACGTTGGCTCTTGCGCCAAATTTCTGGATCCGAAAGCGCCCACGGGGTTCGAACGCCGACGAACCAGTTCTGCTCGATTTTGCCCATGGAGTTTCCAAGGAGGATGAAGAGTACGCCCATGCCGCTCGTAATAAACATCGCAACATGGCTACTCATCCATGGAGAGAGTCCGGCTAAGACCGTGATAACGTGGATGTAGGCGAAGAAGGAGATGATGCCGATTTGGAAGCGTACCCAGGTGCTTTGGAAATTCGCATAGGATTCCCGTTTCGGATCCATGCGCTGCAGAACCGGGAAGAGGATGGCGATCGCCAGTCCAAGAACTGGGGCGAAGAACGCGCCGAACGCTTTTGGAGAAAAGGCATCGGCTTCACCGGAAAGGCCCCAGTGTGTCGGCACCATGTCTGGAAGTTTGTTGTAGATCGCGATCGAAAACAGGAACATGCCGGCCACGATGGCAAGCACGGTTTTTGGCGGATACCAGGGAGCGAGTTTTTGCTCGGTAGGGATTTGAGGAGTAAGGGTGTTCATATGATTTGAAGATAGGGGTTCGTATTTGGGGACGTATTTATTTTGAGAAAAGTTCGTAGAGCACAGCTGCCGCTTCTTCGAAGACCGATGTATTGATCTCGTAGAAGATGAATTGTCCCTCGCGACGGCTGCGGACGAGGTTGGCTCGTTTGAGGATGTCGAGGTGATGGGAAAGCGAAGCTTGAGCCATTTGGAAATGCTCTTGAAGCTCAGAAACGCTCATTTCTCGCTCTTTTAAGAGCGTGAGGATCTTTCGCCGGCTCCCATCTGCCAAGGCTTTAAATAAGGAATGTTCCATAGATATATAGACAAGTATCTATATATTAGAATATCTTAAGAAAGGCGTCAAGGGGGGGTGTTGGATGGGGGAATTCGTAAGTAGGACATCCCCTGGGCGGATGTCCTACTTACGAATTCCCCGATATCTCGCTATACTTTTTTGCATGAAACATTTTTTAAGATCAGGCAGCCTGGTTGCGATGTGCGCAGCCGGTTTTTTGTTTTTCGGCTCTGTGGCGCGGGCGGCTCAGCCACTCGTTTCCGCTCCGGAATATACCCGAAAAGCCCAAGTTTCCGTATGGCAGGAAGGGATCGGATCGCGTTCAACGTTCTCAACGTTTGAGGATGCGTATATGCAGGGCGGATATCTTGCATCGGGTGATGTGAATGGAGATGGGAAAGATGAAATCGTGATCGGATCAGGTCCTGGCCGAAAGAATGAGGTTCGTATTTACACGACAGACGGGAAGCTTATCAAATCATTCCAGCCGTTCGTGTGGAACTATCAAGGAGGCGTTCGGGTTGCCGTTGGCGCAGTTGATGGTGATGCGAAAAAAGAAGAAATCGTCGTTGCTCCAGCGTCGGGATTGGAACCGGTGGTGATGATCTTTAATGATCTCGGTCAGAAACAGCGGGAAGCGCTGGTATACGGAAAAGATTTTCGCGGAGGCGTGCGCGTAGCGATTGGGGATTTGGATCGCGATGGGAAGAGCGAGATCGTTACATCGTCCGGTCCGGGCGGAGGTCCGCACGTGAAATTGTTTAATGAGAAATTGGAGAATAAGGGCATGGATGTATTCGCGTTTGATGCGAGCATGCAGGACGGCGTTTCAATCGCCGTGATCAAGACGATGTGGGGAGACCAACTCGTAGTCGGAACAGAACATTGGTCATCTCCGCTCATTCGTCGTTACTCTTTCGATCAGCAGGGCGGAAGACTTGATAAAGAGTTTTATGTATTCGGAGCAACATCGACATCTGGCGTTTCCGTGGCCGCCTATGATCTTGATGGTGATGGCGTCGATGAAATTGCGGCCTGGCAGAACGGTGAGACCGTACCGGAGGTCCGGGTTTTCGACGTCTACGGAACGCTTTATAAGAAATACCTTCTGCACGATCCTACGTATCGAGGAGGGCTTTCGCTGACGAGCGTCCAATCCGATGGAGATGCCCGATCGGAGCTTGCATCCGTATCGGTCGCGCCGTTGGCAACGAGCCAGACCAATGCGGCGAAATATATCGTGGTCGATATTTCCGAACAGCGTCTCTATGCCTATGAGCGTGGACGCGAGGTGAAGACCTTTCTGATCTCATCTGGCGTTACGAAGCATTCCACGCCGATCGTAGATACGCAGGTCTCGGAAAAGATTCCGGTCAAACGATATCGCTGGATCTATGGCGCTGGGAATCCGGATAACTACGATTTACCGAATGTGAAATGGAATTTGCGCATATATGGTCCTGTCTATATCCACGGTGCGTACTGGCATAATAATTTTGGTCATCGCATGAGTCATGGATGTGTTAATGTGCATTATACGAACGCGGAGTGGGTATATAACTGGGCAGATGTTGGGACGCCGGTGAGTATTAGGGAATAAGAACGCAGAAGAGAAAAAACCGCGAGATCGTCTCGCGGTTTTTTCTCTCTCTTCTTATTATTTACTTTCCCTCGACTTGCACCGTCTTTCCTTCTGCTACGTATCCCAACATGCGTACGAGATCGTCTTTTGCGCTTTCATCTGCACGAGCAATGATTTCGGGGCGTTGTGCCATTTCCTCGGCGGTTTTTGAGAGGAGCGCCAAGGACTCGTTGTAGCCATTGTCCGAGTCGAGAAGTTTTTTGAGTACACCTTGCTTGTTTTTCAATTCAATCGGTCCGACGAGCCGGGCATTGAAGAGCTTGGCTTTTGGAACGCGTACCGTGATCGTATTCGCTGCATTGTCTACGATAATATCTTCGGCTTTGACGTCTGCTAGATCAACGCCAAGGTTCACTTCCATCGTTCCGCGCGCCTCTATGGTTTGACCGAAGAAAAAGTCCTTTAAGGCATTGCCGGAGGATCGGTCTATCGTTACGGGTGTATCGAAAACGTATGTCTGGCTTACGAGGAAGCCTCGGTCATGCAAAGCGGTTAAAATCGCTTGCGTGCTTATGCGCGTTTCCATCTTCGCTTTTGGCGTAAAGACTTTATATCCGGCGTACATGCCAGCGGAAAAACAGATAAGAATGCCGAGAAAACTCCAGATGAGGATGATTCGAAGACGTTGCATAGGGGAGGGGGAGAGAGGAGTGGCGAGAGGGTAGGGGGCGCGAAGGATGTTAGATATTAAGAATAGGGTACAGGAAGATGGGGGTTGGGTCGAACTTCCTTTCTCTTCCCTCGTCGTCTATCATGACTCCTATATGAAAAAGCTTCTTCTCTTAACCGTGGTGATTGGCGGTGCTTTTTTTCTTGGTACGCACGATGTGAAAGCCGGGGATTGTTATGCGGATCCCGTGGCGGTCCATGATTGGACTGGGACCACGAATATCGGCGCATTCGTTCGTGATCAAGCGTGTATGGACGGCAGCGCGGTCTTAACGACGATTCCGAAATCAACATCAGTCCGTATTATCGGAGAAACGGACGGGTGGTATCGCGTAGAGTGGAACGGCACCCGCGGATGGGTCGGTTCATCGCTCATGAGCGTGACGCAGAAACGTTTTGAAGGGAATGTATGGGATTCGTACGCGGATTACATGAAGACCTATCCAAGCGTCAAAGGAGCAGCATCACCGGATCCTGCGCCAGAGGAAGTCGTACCAGTCGTCGTTACGGCTGAATCGATCGTGGAAGTAAAGACGACCACGGATAGCGCACTTATGAGCCGTCTTAAGGGGTATATCCTCCTTCAAACGCAGAGCCACGGAGAGGCTTGGTACGTGGATCCGGTATCTTCAAAGCGATACTACATGAAAGACGGTCCGACCGCGTATCAAATGATGCGAAGTTTCGGACTTGGAATCACAGAAACGGATTATGCAAAATTGAGTAATGATACGGCTCTCAAGTCCCGCCTTCGAGGACGGATCGTGTTGCGTGCGCAGGCGCATGGGGAGGCCTATTATATTCATCCAAAAGATCTTTCCGTGTACTATCTCAAGAATGGCGAAGAGGCTTATCGTGTGATGCGTTTGTATAGCCTTGGTATTACGAATACGGATCTTGCAAAGCTCGCGACGAGCATTGTTCCGATCAAATAGCTATGGAGCGCAATGAATCAGGGATACGAAGGAAAGATTCGGATGTACAGCCGGATCTCACGTTGAAACATCTCTTATCCGCACTTCGGGAGTGCGCGGATTTATCTGATGAGGAGGTTTTGAAACGTTGCTTGGCCTTGCGCGAGCGCCTTGAGGAGTTGCAGTCAGAAGGAGAAGAAGATCGCGAATCCGTGGCAAAGAAACTGGCAGCGACCAAAGAGTACCTTGAGAGACTGCGACCGTCCTTGGAAAAGATTTACGAAAACGCCAAGGAGCGCACGGTCGGGGATTTTTCGTTTCGTGAAACGTCGGATCGCCAACTCCTGGTCCGCAAGGAAGATGGTGTACAGATCGTGTCTGCGGAAGAACTTGTGCGGCTGGCGATGACATCGAGTTTTGCTGAGGCGGAGTCGGCGTGAGGGAGAAAAACATCTTTAAAAAACATTTCGCCCGCTGTACCAAGAATTGGTTCAGCGGGCGTTTGTTGTAACCGCGAGTTTCACGGTTGTTGAGGAGGGCGATGGGGAAGGATGAGAAAGGTTCCGAAACCAATAGCGATCGCTAGTAAGACGATGCCGAGCGTTTCTCGGGTGGAAGGTGTAATGAGCGCGCAGATCGCGATGATTCCAAAGGGAATTGCTAGAAGCTTTTCTACGAATCGCAGTCCTTTCTTCTTTGTTTCTTGAATATCCGTCTCCATCTGTTCCACGGAAAGTGCAGCGGCGCTTGGGTGAATACTGTTCATGTCTAAACCTCCGGATCAAGCAGGCTACCATATTTTGACTAAAATGTCAACCCTGCTTGATAATACGGTTTTTAGCTTTATGCCTTTGTTATGTGAATATTTCTTGACCTTTTGGCTAAAAAGGAGCTAAATATCAATCATTCCCCGTTATTGGGACGGGTGAAGTCAGGGAGGTTTTTCCGTGAAACAGGATAATCCAAGCGTCGTTCTTTTGTTGCAGCAAGTGTCCGAGCGTTTTTTTCGTCGTCAATTGGATGGAGCGGTTGAGAGATGCCAGCGCGCGACCGGATTAGATCGGGGCGAGGTGTTGTTTCTCATGAAGACCATCGGCATCCCGCGACTGCAATCCGTTCTCGATGGAGCTATTCGTGAAGAATGCCCGGGGGTGAAAAAGGCTGCTCCCAAGTGCGCACCTCAACCTCGTGACATTCCTCGTGCGAGAAGAGGATTCGTACGACGGGATCCGGAACTCATGGAGGTCCTCACTCGCTGCTCATTGTGGGCCTACTTTCCTCGAGAGTCGGATCTTGGCGGGAATGTGAGCTCAATGCATTGAACCGTCGTTCTTTCTCGGATGCGTCCTATGTACTACTCGAAACCCGTGTCATCTCTTGGTGGCACGGCGTTTTCGTTTTTCTATGAAGAAAATCTAAAGAGGGGTATACTGAAAACGATTTTGACATCTATGTTTACCGTAAAACGTCTCGGATTCCTCGCCGTGATCCTTATCGCGTCGTTCGTTTTACTCCACGGTATCGTTTTTTTGGTCCATGCGATTTATCGCCAGCCCACATGGGATACGCTTTGTCAGGACGGCATAAGCACGCTTTGCCAAACGGAGAATCGTCAGCTCATTTCTAGTCTTGGAGATATCTACCAGTGGAATATTCGAGGATCGTTTTATCTCGTGGCCGCTTTTGCGCTTCTGTTGATCCCGTTTTTCCGCCGTCAGCACGATCTTTTTGCACCGCTCCTCTATTCTTTTGCCGGATTTTCGATTGTCTTCGCGTTTTTCGCAACGCAGGGGAAATGGCTTTTTCGCATGGGCTCCGGAGTTCCAGATGCGCTTTCGTCTCTCCTGCTCTGCGGGATCTGTGTGGGATTAAGTTATTTGTTATACAAACAAAGTGAGCGCATGATTGAAAATAGCGGACTCACATGCGCGATTCCCGAGCGCGAAGCATTGCTCGTGACGCCGAAGAGATCGTAGTTCGTATCAGTTGGCGGTAGCTACCAGTTGAAGAGCTTTCCAGGATTTCCAGCCGAAGAATCCGACGAGGACGAACGTGATGGCTGGCGAAACCCAGCTTGGGATGTGAACGCCGAAGGCATCCAAGAGCATGATGCTGCCAAGGGCGAGGATGGAATACATGGCTCCATTTTTGAGATAGCAATAGCGTTTGATGCGCTCGATATTTCCAACCGTAATTTGTCGGAGTACGACCGCACCGATGCCGTTTCCCAAGAGGATGAGTGGAACGGAAAGGGTGAAGGCGAATGCGCCAAGTACGCCATCGATGGAAAACGTGGCGTCAATGACTTCGAGGTAGAGGATTTTACTCATGTCCGAAAGCGCGGATGCGCCGTGGACGAGTTTTTGTTCCGCCTGTTCCGCGTTCTGTTTAAAGCCATGCGTAATGAAGAAAGCGGTTGATCCGATCACGGCGCCAAACGCCATTGAAGGGTTGATACCGAGCGCGAACCAGACGATGGTCGCGAGAAGTCCGGATACCACGGCGTAGAACCAAATGCCTTGTTTGAGAAAGAATCCTTCACCCGGAAGTCCGCACACTTTTGGTTCAAGGAAGAGCCAGTGGAAAAAAAGGAAAACGAGAAACGTTCCGCCTCCGGCTAAGAGAATCGGCGCGGATTTCTCTACGGCCTCCATGATATGCGCGTCTCCGCTGAATGCGGCGGTGAGGGCTTCGAACGGTCCGATCCCCGGGGTTGCGAACCACACGATGAGCCACGGGAGGAGTCCGCGAATGGCAAAGACGGCGATCAGGAGCCCCCAAATCAAGAACCAGCGTCTCGCTTTTTGCGACATCGTGGAAAGCACTTCGGCGTTCACGATGGCATTGTCGATGGAGCTCACGATTTCAAACAAACAGAGTCCGGCGACAGTGATGATCAAGGAAAGGATGGACATGTGGGGAGATCGTAGTACAAAAAAGGGAAAAAGGGAACGGGGTGATACACGAAAGCGTCCCGATGGAGTTCGAGACGCTTCGATGAGGAATGTTCGCCGTTCAGGTGGCGACAGTTTCCTCGGACGTGAGAATGAAAGGACAAAGGTGAAGTCCGATGTAGGTCTGGATGTCTTCGACGAGAAAGTCTGGACCGCCAAAGGTATGAATGATGCCTTTCTGAGTGGATGTAAGGGCGATGATCCCTCGTTCATGGAGAAGATAGATCTCGCATTTCATGAATCCTCTCAGGCGGTTCAATTTGTTTTCGTTGAGAGCCTCCCGGAATGTGATTGAGCTGAAGACCTGCTTTTCAGGGGGAATTGGTTCCTCGGACTTCGGCGGTTCCGGTGGTTGATGTTGGTTTGGAATGCTGAAGCTGAGACTTGGCCGATGGTATTTCCGGTAATGTCTTTTGTTATATTCCCGGTCAGAACACAGTGCGCCTTGAAGCGTTCTGCGTCGCGGTTTGTTATTTTGCATGAGCAAACACCCTCCTTGCGGGAGGGTGCTAGCATACGAAATAGAGCTAAAAAGTCAAGATGGCTACGCTAGAATCCGCTATACATCGATGAGTACGCGCTAAGAATGCTTGGGATCGCAAAGAGCATACCGATAAGAGGCAATACGATGACCGCGATCATGATGATAAACGTCCACTTGAAATATGCTCGAATACGGTTGAGCGAGGCATTGATATTGTTGAGCGTCGCATCTTGCGCATCAAGCCGCTGTCGAAGTTCGTCGTCCATAGAGTTGAAACCATCATACGCCCAGAGGGAGCGGAGGGCAAAAGCAAAGAGGCAAACAAAAATCCCCACGGTGAGGTGGGGATTTTGCTGGTAGCCCAGTTTGTAGAGTTTTGGAGTCGTGTTATTGTGGAGCTGAAACAACTTTATGCCGCTGAATAGGAGCTTTCTATATCCCTATGAGGTTGTCGTAATAGGGTAGAAATCATAGAAGTGGTAGGGAAAGATAGAGTTGACAGGAGGGTAGAAATCTGTTATAAATTCACGTCATTCTGACCCCTACGGCAGGGAAAGCTGTGGCTCTTTCATAAATAAGAGGTGTTTCGTGACTCAACAAACGCAAAGAGTTGCGAACATCCTGTTCGTAACTCAAGTTCTTGGCCTGATCATGGTCGGTACAAGTCAGTTCGTCCGCATGTTCGACTCTGTGGAAGGGGTCAGCATGAGTATGCATCTGTGTTTCATGGCTTTTCTCACGTTCATGGCTATGATTGCTCTGAACGCCCACCGCGCGCATGCAACGCGCGCAACGATACAGATTCTAGCGATTTATCTCGTTGGGTTCGGTGCAATCGGTCCATGTACCGCGCTTCTTGCAAAGCACTTACTTACAGGGTTCTATATTTGGACGAGAAGCGACACGATCACAATGTTGTGCGCTGCAGTCGGGAGCGTCCTTATCGTCGGAACCTTGGGCAAGCGGTACTCCATCCATGATCCCATCGTGCGCGGCCTGCTCGCCACGTGCTCAAAAGCGCTCCCGCAATTGCTAATGGCGTGGAAAATGTGGAGGGACGGCGGAGAGGGCTACGCGGCCGTTGCTATTTGGACGGCACACATAACCACGTTGATCCGCCTCGGCCAAGTCATCCTTTCGCGTGAGCGAGGGGGGAAGTGGACGAGGAGCCACATGGGGTTGTTTATTGGTGAGGGGACGAATGAATTATCGTGGACACTAGTTACCATCGCATGGCTTTTTGGAGGAAGTCATATCTAATTTGCGCACCCGCGCGGCAAAGAGCATGCTCGCTCAGTCGTCCACGGGTGCGCTCTTTGTTTTTATGCAAACCAAAACCCACCGATCAGGTGGGTTTTGAACTGGTAGCTCCAAGGGGAATTGAACCCCTGTTAACGGCTTGAAAAGCCGCTGTCCTAACCATTAGACGATGGAGCCACGGTATGGTTGTGCGGAGCGATAATACGAGATTTTACAGGAAATGTCAATCATATTCTGGCATGGGATTTCTTTTGATATTTCGGCCTTGTTTTACGGCCCCTCGGCGGACCTTCTCGTCCACCCGCTGACGCTTTGCGGCTCGGCTTGGTTTTGTGGCGATCCGCGGCTTCACGGGGGTAAGGGCTTCGGCCACGAGTCGCTGGATGGTCTCGATGGCTTGTTGGCGATTTTGGTCCTGGCTGCGCTCGGCATCCGCATCTACGACCAGGAAACCGTCGGCATTGATGCGGTTATTCAGCGCCACGCGGATTTGCTGTTTCTGTTCATGGGTGAACACGGACGATCCTTCGACATTCCATCGTGCGACGGCTTTCGTCTCCCGCTTATTCACGTTCTGTCCGCCTGGGCCGGAAGATCGCGCGTATGTGATCCAAAATTCTTCCTCTGGGATGCGGGGGATGGGTGAGTGGGAGGAAGGAGCGGTGAGGATCACAGGGCGATAGCAATGGCGCCAAGGGCGATGAGGATACCACCGATGGCGGTTTTGATCGTGAGCTTTTCCGCGAGGAAGAAGATCGAAAGGAGGATGATGAACACGATGCTCGTACGATCAATGGCTGCGACTTTGTTCGCCGAGCCGTCTCGTAAGGCGAGGAAGTAGAACAACCAAGAGAGTGCGCCGAAAACCGCAGAGATGACGATGGCGATGAGCGCGTTTTTATCCAACGAAGAAATATGTTTGATCTTCCCGGATAAGAGGACGACGAGCACCATGAACACGCACATGACGATGCTGCGTACGCCAGTCGCGAATGTCGGGTCAATGCCTTTGAGGCCGATCTTTCCGACAATGGTCATGAGAGCTGCGGTAATGGCGGCGCCAAGCGCGTAGAGAATCCACATAAGAAGAGTATAGGGAAAGTATAACGTGAGGTTGATTTTTGAGCGAATATCAGGCACTCTAGAGTCGATAAGTCAGTGAGTCGGTTAGTCGGTGAGTGATACTTGCCGACCTACCGACTAACCGACTAACTCACTTTCTTCTGAAATTCACTATCCTCGGCATCGAAACGAGTTGCGACGAAACGTCCGTCGCGCTTTTAAGCGTGGATGGATCTGGAAAGGTTCCGAAGGCGGTTTTGAAAAAGCATTTCATTTCGAGCCAGATCGATATCCATGCCAAATATGGCGGCGTGGTACCGGAAGTCGCAGCTCGTAGCCATGTTCCTGAGACGGTCGCGCTTATCACAAAAGCACTTGGACGAAAGGGTTTGGATGCCTTTGACGTGATCGGCGTCACAAAGGGTCCAGGATTGGCAACAGCGTTGCGCGTGGGCATCCAGGCCGCGCAAACGCTCGCGTGGATGAGCGGGAAGCCGATCATTGGCGTGAACCATCTCGAAGGGCATATGGCGAGCGCATGGCTCGTGGCAGAGCATCGAAAGCATTGGGCGTTTCCATCCCTCGCGCTGCTCGTTTCCGGCGGCCATACGGAACTCGTGCTCATGAAGGATTTCGGTGATTACGAAGTGATCGGAACTACGCGGGACGATGCGGCGGGCGAGGCGTTTGATAAAAGCGCCAAGCTTCTCGGTCTCGGTTATCCTGGCGGGCCAAAGCTTTCAAAACTTGCGATACATGGGAATGATCAGGCATTCAAGCTTCCGCGGCCCATGTTGCATGACGAAACGCTCGACATGAGCTTTTCGGGATTGAAGACTGCGATTCGTCAGTTGGTTGAAGACGTTGGTGGCGAGTTCAAAAAGTCTCCAAAGTCAGCGAAATCCAAACGGCTCCTCGCGGATCTCTGTGCGTCAATTGAATGCGCGATCGTGGACGTCCTGATTGCAAAAACGATTCGCGCGGCGAAGATGCATTCGATCAAAAATATCCTTCTCGTGGGTGGTGTATCGGCGAATCGTCGTTTGCGTGAGGATTTGGATAAGGCGATCGCACGCGAATTGCCTGGCGTCCGTTTCCTTAAACCGAACCCGAAGTTCTCAACGGATAATGCTGCTATGATCGCGGCAGCCGGCGCTTGGCACGCGCTGCGTGGGGAGTACGATGAGCTTGAAGCTATCGAAGCCGAACCGGAGCTGGACTTATAGGTCCGTAGGATCGTGAGTCCGTATGTCCGTAAGTCGAAATGCAGCTTGATGACTATGAGTTCTCCTCTACCCTCTACCCTCTCCCCACATCCTACTTCTTGGACTATTCCAGCCCCCGAAGCCTGGAAAGATGTCGCGCAGGAGATCGCGGGCCAGCTCCATGATGGCGATATTCTGACGCTTTCCGGTCCGCTTGGTGTGGGGAAAACGACATTCGTGCAAACCCTGGCGTCTGCGCTCGGATCCGCTTCGACGCCGAAGAGCCCCACGTTTTCCATGTTACGAACATATCGGATTTCGGCGAACGGACTTTTTCGCATGTTGCACGTTGACGCGTACCGAATCGAAAATGAAGCGGATATGATCGCCTTGGATTTGGATGAGGAGCTGGCGATTCCGGGAACGATCCTTGTGCTTGAATGGCCGGAGCGCGTTTCGCGTTGGCTTTCGACAAGGAAGCATCGAAATCTCCTCATGGAAATTGATGGAGAAGGGAGACGGGCAAGACTTGAATAAGAAAGACGCCATGGATGGCGTCTTTTTGTCATGAATCGTTTTTATCGTTGGGCCATTTCAAAACGTTGGACCTGTTGCGCGTAGCGACGTTGGATTTCTGAAGCGGTGAGCGTTTTGTTGAATATTTGAACTTCATCGATCCAGCCGTTTCCATAGCGTCCGCCGATGAGGGAGTCGCTCCCGATATAGAGCGGAGTATTTTCCGTTGAAAACGCCGGGGCGGCAATGGCTACCTTTTGTATCAGACGTCCATCCAGATATGTGACGAAGAGCGCTCCATCGTAGGTAAAACTATACTGATGCCATACGGTGATATCACTCGGTGTGACACTTAGGGCCGCGAACCACGAGGATCCGTTGCCTAGGTACATGGTCATGCTTTGCGCTGTAGTGTTTGGATGAAAAACAAAGTCCCTGCCCGCTCCAGAAGTACGTGCGCTTAAGAACCACCCGTATGCGTTCCATGTGGGTGTTGCGCTTTTTACCCATACCGAAACGGTAAGTGTGTTAGAAGTCATGTCCGGCAAGACATTATTTACGACCGCATATTGGTTTACGCCATCAAGCTGCATGGAACATCCGGTTCCACTGGGCGTATCCGTAGACCATGTTGGCGCATTCATGAGCGTTGCATTATTCGCGAGCCCACTTGAATCATAAGCGGTCGTGCCGCTGCATTCATCAAAACCCCAAATACCGACCGCTTCGTCTGCGGCGATGCGCCGCATCTGTCCTGAGAACGCCAGAGCTTTGGCGATACGTGCTTTTTCCCGCGATCCGCCAAGTTGCACTACGGCAAACGTCGCAAGAAGGCCGATGATCCCGATCACGACTAAGAGTTCAATGAGGGTAAAGCCTTTTTTATTCATACCCTTTATCGTGTCGTATACGCAGCGAGATGTAGTGAAGAAGATTCCTTCGCGTACATCCGATATACGTCAGCAGCGCTGAGGGCTTTTTTGTAAATACGAACCTCGTCGATGAGCCCATTGAGATATCGTGATGCGATCAACGCATCGGAGCCGATATAAACCGGCCCTGTTCCAGCATTCAGTGTAATGCCTAGAGGGCCTGATTGGTTGACCCGTGCACCATCGATATAGAAGGTGATGCGATTGCCGTCAAAAACAGAGGTATATTGATGCCATTTGAGAAGGTCGGTGAGCGTGGTTGCCGCCGAGTTGTATGTCGTTCCGTCGCCAACATACATCGTGAGCGTTCTCGTTGACGGAACTCCGGCCATGAAATAGAGGGCATTGCCAGCGCGCGAGCTGATGATGCCTTTGTAGTCTGGCCAGGTATCGGTGTTATTTTTGACCCATGCGGAAAGCGTGAGTGCGCTGCCTTGCGGGATGCTTTGACTGAGCGATCCGATGGAGGCGTATTGGTTTGTTCCATTTAGTGATAACGAGCACCCTTGTCCCGATGGCGTATCCGTTGACCACGTCGGTGTATTGATGAGTGAAGCATTGAATTGATTGCCACTCGTGTCATAGGCGGTTGTGCCAGAGCATTCATCAAAGTCCCATATACCCGCAGCTTCATCCATCGCCGCTCGTTGGAGCTGCTTTCCAAACCCAAGAGCTTTTGCCATACGAGCTTTCTCTCGCGATCCACCAAGTTGAACGACGGCAAAGGTCGCAAGCAAGCCGATGATCGCGATCACGACCAATAGTTCAATGAGGGTGAAGCCTCGTTTCATGAGGTTGAGTATACCAAGAAAGCATCGGTATCCGTAGTTGAAATATCAAAAAGAATATGTAAAGAAGCGCCTATCGTGTAAGTAAAACACGACAGGCGCTTGGCGCGATCTTCCTTCATCGTCACAATGCTCCGTTATCAGGCCGCATATGGCAGACGCCGGATGTGGCG
This sequence comes from Candidatus Uhrbacteria bacterium, assembly GCA_018499965.2. Classification (GTDB taxonomy): domain Bacteria; phylum Patescibacteriota; class Patescibacteriia; order 2-12-FULL-60-25; family 2-12-FULL-60-25; genus 2-12-FULL-60-25. Next base: position 9,726 of record JAHBAS020000002.1, on the reverse strand, counting down.
CCTTCGCGTTCGATGGCGGCGAGATACTCGGATCTCGTCTGTTCATCCAACTGAGTGAAGAACGTTTCGAGCTCCTCCTCACTTTCATACGGAACGATGATACTTCGGTGGTCGCTGGTACAGAAGTAGCGTCGTCCTAGGCGATGATAGAAGAACGGGGGAGAGGTTTCGGATTGATTGGAAACGAATGTTGATTGAGACAAGGTGCGGACTCCTTTCGGGTTATGGGAAATGCTATGTTGTTTTGGCGGGAACGTCAAGCGTAGGAATCAAAAATCCCCATATTATTGCTATAATATGGGGATTTTTTGGATGGTTTAGACGGTGGCAGGAGGCGGTTCTGAAGCGTCCGTCGCGTCAACGGCTAGGGCTGCGACGCGCAAGACCTCTTCGACGGATGTGAGTCCTTCCATGGCTTTGAGGAGGCCATCTTGGACCATGGTGATCATGCCTTGCTTGCGTGCGATATCTTCGATGTGCGAGGCGCTGACCTGTTCGGCGAGAATCGCTTCTTCCACTTCTTTGTTCATGGTGAAAATTTCGTAGATACCGATACGTCCTTTATACCCGAGTCCGTTGCATACGGTGCACGCATTCGGCGTTGGAGGCGGAGCGAAGAACGTAAGGTTCTGCATGTCGACCTTCGTATTCGCGGCAGGCGGGATATGTGAGAGTTCATCTTTCACCTGCGCGAGAACGGATGGAGAAACCACCATCGGCTGTTTACAGGTTTGGCAGAGCTTGCGCACCAGTCGTTGTCCGATGACGGCATTGAGCGCGGGAGCGAGCAAGAACGGTTTGACGCCCATGGAGATGAAACGGGGGATGACGCCAGCCGCGGAGTTGGTATGGATGGTAGAGATGACGAGGTGTCCGGTGAGCGCGGCTTGGATGCCGGTTTCTGCGGTTTCAAGATCGCGAATTTCTCCGACCATCACGACGTCTGGATCTTGGCGAAGAATGGCGCGAAGTCCCATGGCGAACGTATAGCCTTTATCGTGCTGGATCTGGCTTTGGTTGATGCCTTTAAGCTTGTATTCGATCGGATCTTCGAGCGTAATGATTTTTACGTCCGGCGTGTTGAGTTTTTGGAGGATGGCATACAGCGTGGTCGTTTTTCCGGATCCGGTCGGACCAGTCGTGATGATCATGCCGTTTGGACGCTCCACTTCCGTGGAGAGGTCTTGGAGCGCTTTGCCGCGAATGCCGAGATTGACGAATTCGAGAGCAATGGACTTCGGGCGAAGTAAACGCATTACCACGGATTCTCCAAAGGCGGTTGGGAGGAAAGAGACACGAATGTCGATCTTTTCATCAACGAGGTAAATCGTGATGCGGCCGTCTTGCGGCACGTCCATGATGTTGATTTTGACCCCGGCGAGCAATTTGAGACGGCTGATGATTTGCTGCCAGGATGTTTTGGCGAGCGTGGCTACGTCTTGGAGAATGCCATCGATACGGAAGCGGATTTTGATATCTTCTTCCTCCGCTTCTACGTGGATATCGGATGCGCTGCTCTTGAGTGACGCACCGATCATGAGCGTGACCACGTCCGTGGTCGATACTTCAGTGATCTTTTTTTGGAGGTCTCTAAAGTTTGAGATTTCACCCGCGTAGTGTTCGAGATCTTTCTGTTCGATGCGATAGCCGAACACGACTTCTCGGATTTCCGGTAAGGCGTCGTACAGCCGTTCTGCGGAACGGAATGACGATTCGGAAATGTAGTAGAGCTCTCCGGTTCCGAATTGTTCTTTTGAAATGCGTTTGACGATTTCGTCGACCTCCGGTGAAGGCTGTGTGGTTCCAAAACGCAATTCATCTCCAAGATGGAGAAAGGCGATGATGTGATGCTTATTCGCTTCTTCCCTAGGGATGAGCGAAAGAGCTTCCGGAGCAACGGGAAAACCGGCAAGGTTGATGTAGGGAAGTCCGATTTTTTCCGCTTCGCGTTTTGCAATCGTTTCGAGTCCGCTTAAGCGAATCTCCTCCATTTTGTCATCGAGTTTTTCCTGGGAGGATTTGCTCTCTTTGGATTTGGAGCCTGCGGTAAGTTTCGTCGTCCGTGGAGGAGGGGCGGCAGCAGGATCCGTGACCGGCTCTGATCCCGGTTTTTTCATGAGCTCTTCAATGGATGTGGCGCGTTGAGGCTGAGGCATATGGCAAAAAGGCGTAGGGCGTAGATCGTGAGGGCGTAGGAAGAATCCTGCTCCCTATGATCTGATCCCTACGCCCGTAAACGATCGTTGAAATGATTATGCTCCCGGGATCTTCGTTTGATGGAAGAAGGATCGGACGATGCGGTGGATTTTTGGAAGGAATCCACCTTCTCCGAAGATGCGGTACAAGTACGTCCAGGCCGCGTATTGCGCGAGAACGGCCATCGCGAGCACGGAAAGGACGATCGCGACGAAGAAGAGCATGAAGATGATCGTGGTAGCGAGGAAGAGGAATCCAGAACCGAATACCGTGGCTACGGCAAGCAGGATGAGGTAGGGAATCGCAAGGATCATGCCGGCGGTGATCACAAGCACGTATGCGCCTGCAGAAATGAGGAAGAGGAGGGCGATGGTCTCAATCGAAACGATCCAGTGTCGGCGAAGGATGTTCCATCCTCGGACGATGCCTTGGAGGAGCGTGGCGCCCTGAAGGATCATGGCATTCAAGGCATAGATCTGGATCACGACCGCGCCGACGCTCACTGCGGTAAAGGTGATGAAAGCTACGAGGTACAGGGTAAAGAGGAGGCCGGTTGGAACCCCCATGGCGATCGAAAGCGTGATGGCGATCAGCGAGCGCGTAGCCATGAGAACGGCGAGCGTGAGCAGGTTAAGCACGAGCACCGGCCAGAGCGAGCGCGTCCCAACGGTGAGCGCGTCTCGGATGGTGATGTCGCGCCCTCGTCGGCGAGCACCGATCACATATACGATAACAGCCTGGGAAATGGCGGAAGCGATGATGAGCGCGCAGGAGATCACGAGTCCAAACGCGACCAAGAGGAATGCTTGCAGGGATCCGAGAATGAGTTCTGTGGCAGAAAGCTTGCTCCAGGCAGCGGAGGCTTTTTCCCAGAACGGGATGATCGTTGAAAAGGCGGAAGCTTGGGGAGCGAAAATATTCAGCTTGCTCCAAAATACGTCTGCGACGCTGCCGCTCATGAGGATGGCGGCGAATACGGCGAATGGCCACAGGCGTTTTTCTTGCCACGCGGTGACGATCGCATCACGGAGAACAGGACGATACACGGACTCATTATTTGGCGTTGCCATACGGGGAATAGTATAGCACGGGTTGGTGGGTCGTAGGTGGTAGATCATAGGTAAAAAAGTAGATGATATGAAAATACATCCCGATGTCGAGATGTATTTTCCACCTAACTACCTCCTGTCTATGACCTATCCTTTCAAAACGTTCCCTGGATTTGCCGGAGGAATGCCAACGGCTTCATAGAAGGCTTCGCGTTCAAGGGTCTCCTTCTCGAGGAGAATGTCTACCACGCGATCGATATTTTCGCGATGCGTTTTGATGATGTCTCGAGCGGTGTTGAGTGCCCGGTTGATAATACCGTTTACTTCCGTATCAATGAGTTCCGCGATCTTTTCGGAGTAGTTGCGGTTCTCATGGATTTCACGGCCTAAGAAAATCATATCCTCCTGCTCGCCGTAGACGCGAGGCCCGAGCGTCTCAGACATGCCCCATTGGGTTACCATCTTTCGAGCGAGCTTCGTCACTTCCTTCATGTCGCTAGACGGCCCGGTTGTGGTTTGTCCGAAATAGATTTCTTCGGCGGCATAACCTCCGAGCATGGTCGCGATATCTTCCAGGTATTCCTCACGCGTATGCATGGCGCGATCCTCGGTTGGCATTTTGATCGTATATCCTGCCGCATGTCCGCGCGAGATCACGGAGATTTTTTGCACCGGATCCGAATGCGGCTGAAGATGCGCCACGATGGCATGGCCGAGCTCATGGATCGCCGTCTTTTTCTTCTCTTCGGCGTTCATGAGATGACTCTTGCGTTCCGGTCCAAGCATCACCTTTTCAATCGAATCGAAGAGGGTGTGCATGGCGATTTCTTTTTCGTTTGCGCGTGCGGTAGAGATGGCGGCCTCGTTCATGAGGTTGGCCAAATCCGCGCCGCTGAATCCAGGCGTTCGTTCTGCGAGGCGTCGAATATTCACGTCCTTCGCGAGCGGCTTGTTTTTGGCGTGCACGTTCAAAATCGCTTCCCGGTCATTGATGTCCGGCATGTCGAGCACCACGCGTCGGTCAAAGCGACCTGGGCGCAAGAGCGCAGGATCAAGCACGTCTGGACGGTTGGTTGCAGCGATTACGATCACGCCGAGGTTTGGCTCAAAGCCATCCATTTCCACGAGAATTTGGTTGAGCGTTTGCTCGCGTTCGTCGTGAGATCCGCCGAGTCCGGAACCGCGCTGTCGTCCGACCGCGTCGATTTCATCGATGAAGATGATGCACGGCTTTTGTTTCTTGGCTTTTGCGAAGAGGTCGCGTACGCGGCTCGCACCAACGCCCACGAACATTTCCACGAATTCCGATCCGCTGATATGCACGAATGGCACTTCCGCCTCACCGGCAACCGCGCGAGCGAGAAGCGTCTTTCCGATACCAGGAGCACCCATGAGTAACACACCTTTTGGAATCTTTGCGCCAACGGCCTTGAATTTATCTGGTTGCTTTAAGAATTCCACGATTTCCATGAGCTCAACTTTCGCTTCCTTGGCTCCGGCAACATCCGCAAAGGTGACGCGATCTGGTCCGCCTTTTTGGAGTTCCCGTGCCGTGGATTGTCCGAAGCTCATGGCTTTAGAATTTTGTCCTTGGATCTGACGGAAGATGATCCACATCAAGACGAACAAGAGAACGATCGGGAGAACGTTCGGAATGATGACGCCAGCCCAGTACGCTGCGCCGGTCGCTTCTTTGATATCTGTTTTTACGGCACGCGCCTTGGCGGCGTCTACGCCGTAGTTCGAAAGCAGGCCGCTGAACGAATCATTCGGCTCTTTCATGACAACGGCTTTGGTGTTGTCTTTGAATTCAACCGTCATCTTCGTCCCTTCAACAGTCACAGAAGTGACTTGATCGTCTTGGACTTTGGATGCCAGGGTCGCCACGTCGATCATGTTCGGCTTGCTCGTATTGAACATGGCCAATAACGCGCCAACAAGGACGAGTGCGCCGACGAACAAGAGAATTGTCCGGAGGTGTTTATTCATAGGAGAGAATGCAGAGTTTAGAATAGGAGGGAGAGCGGTTTTCTATGCCCTAACCTTATTCTGACACAAAAGAGGGCATTCGTGCGAATGCCCTCCGTTGTCTTTACTTTTCGTCCACCTTGTCTCGTCGGAGGGAGAGACCTAAGCGGTGATTTTCGGGGTCAATGGACACGATGGTGAATTCGAATTCATCGTTGATGCGGGCGAATTCGTTCACGTCGCGAACTGGCTTGCTGGAGAGTTCAGAGATATGGGCGAGACCATGGATATCCGGGTCGAGCTCAACGAACAAACCGAATGGGTTGATCTTGAGGACCTTGCCCTGAATCTTTTGGCCGAGCTTGTACTTTTCAGCAACCTTCTTCCATGGATCAGCGATGAGCTTCTTCATGGAGAGGAAGATCTTGGAGCCTTCGATGTTGATGATTTCCGCGCGAACCGTATCACCAACCTTCAAGACATCGCGAGGATCTTCAATGCGCTGCCAGGCGATTTCGGAGATGTGTACGAGGCCTTCTAAGTTTTCGTCGAATCGGACGAATGCACCGAAGTCCGTTACCGCCGTCACGTCACCTTCTACGCGATCACCGACCTTATACTTCGAGATGACGGATTCCTGCTTGGTTTCCCAAACGGCCTTTTCACTCACGATCACCTTGTCTTCTTCTTCATTCACGTCGATGAGCTTGACGTCGAGGGACTTGCCAACGATTTCACGGAGTTTTTCCAAGATCTTGGTCTTCTCGCCACCGGCTACGCGAGGGTAGTTTTCCGGAGAGAGCTGGGAAACAGGGAGGAATGCGCTCGCATTTTCAATGCGAACCATGAGACCGCCCTTGTTCGCTTCCAAGATTTTCGCAGAAACCGGCAAACCGGCTGTGAAGAGTTCACGGAGCTTGTCCCAAGAACGCTTGCGACCTGCGCCGCGGAGGGAGAGTTCGAGCTCACCCATCTCGTTATCAACTTCGATGATGGTTGCTTCCACTTCGTCGCCTGGGTGGAGCGTGATGCCTGGTTCGAGTTCCGGACCACGCACAATACCAATGGCGATACCATTGATGTCTACGCGGACTTCATTACGACCAACGGCGATCACCATGCCTTTCACGACGTCTCCGGCCTTTGGGAAGGCGGTGAACTGCGTGTTGGCTTCGAGGAGCTTTCCGAGCTCGCTCGTTTCTTCAGGAGAAACAATGTTTGTCATAGGGGTCGATGAGAGATAAACCGTCCTTTGGCCGACCCAAGAGCGCCAATGAGGAGCAGTGCGGTGCCCTGGTTAAGGGATGGTCCATCTGGACCGCGACCGCGGGATAAATAACGTATGAGGACGGTACATGATTCAAGCTGAATTGGCAAGGGGAAAATGGCCATAAAGTCCGCCCTGAGCGGGGATTTCAGAGAGCCTGTATTTTGGCTTTAAAAAGGCCGTTTTCGGTTCCTGGCAAATCCGCTATACTAACGTATAAATATGCCAAGGCCAGAGGGACAGGTGTTTCAGTTTCCAGGAGGAAATCGAAAAGAACAGCCGAAAGTCCAAGAGGGGCGTGAGGTTCGGCGGTCTCAAATCGTGGAAACCGTAAAGACACCGGAACGGGCAGAAGAGCAGAAATTGTTAGATATGTGGGATGCCGGAGAGATCGCTTCGAAGGCCGTTGATCGGTTCATCGAATTGAGCATCGAGACATTAGGGCAACCAAAACTTCGAGGGGAAGTTTTGAGTGGGGAAATGCAGCGGATTGCAAAAGCATGTCCAAAGACGTATCTCAAGCAGATTCGAAAAGCGGTTGCAGCGATGATGAAGATGGATTTTGATGATGACCTGGAAACGATCGTGTCTTTTGGGAGTCATGATAAAGGGTACGATGCCGAGACATTAGAAAAAAGACATGCACACGCAAAAGAGAAGAGGGAGGAATTGCGCAGCATCCTTTTTCAGATCATGGATGACGGACCGAATATCACTACGATCGTGAATGCACAAAAAATCGTAGATGACGGATTACAAAAAATTCCAGAACTGGAAGAGGTTGGCGGATTTTTTCTCGCATCCGCTATTCGCGATGAAATCACGGAGCAGTTGATGCGCGAAGCGGATCCGGAAAAAGTGGTGGATGCGGAACGGGAATTATTTTTGGAAATTCGAAATTCGAAATCGGCGCTTCAGATCTTGCCGGAGCGGATAGCTCCTGATGCCGCATCGCGAAAAACGGAAGTGGATGGGACGCCAAAATTCAATGAATACATCGCAAGTCAGGTATATCAAGAAATCCCGACCGATGCATTGATAACGACCCCGGGCTTGATGGAGGTGTGCAAAAAATATCCGTTAACCGATGATAATGATCGTTTATATTATGCGCTTGGAGCAGTGGGTGCATTGGTAAGGAAGATAAAGACATTAGCGCATGCCGGAGAAACGGGAATGTATAAAGAGAAGCTGGAGCAAGGAAATACCAAAGACACGGGCAAGCGATTTGCGCGGGTATCTGTTTCTTCCCAACGGGCTGAGCGATTTGCGAATGATATTGATCAAGCGTTTGTTCAAACGCTGTACCACATGAAAACAATGGAGGAGGTAAAAGCGCGTTTTGGCCAAGCGGACCGCATTGAGGCAATGAAAGCGCTCGTGCGTCCGTCGCAGTACGGGGAGCTTGTAAAATCGTTATATCTTGCGGCGCAAAAAGGTTTATATACGAACGTCGGCTCGCGTCGAAAACAGAACGCCTCATAGTGTAAGTTTTCATCTCCTGGTACACTCGTATCCGTATGTCCCGTTACCTTGATCTTCACCATCGTATTTCCGTGATCGATTTCATTTTGGAATACGTGGAGTACTTGCCATCGGATTCGCTCATCCGCACGCGAGCCGAACAAGTGGCGCATGATGCGCAGCATGGCGGGCAAGTTTCCCGTGAAACGCTTGCGGCCGTAGCTCGGGACGTTGGACGAGCGGCATGGGTACCTCGCGTGGTCCTTGGACGATACTTGCGTACGCAAGCCGGAAAAGACGATGAGTGGCGTCGCGTCATTGCGGCCGTGAGCAATTCCACGGCGCATCTTTTGGAGCGTTTCAAGAAGAGCGAAGGCGCATCGTCGCTCGAAGAGGTTCTCGCGCATGATGAATCCGGTCAGGCGCTCCATGATGCGGAGCGTATTGAGATCTCAGAGGTTCGCATCCATCTTTTGCCGAACATGTGGCACGAAGTGAAAGAACGTTTGGCGGATGATGCGCGAACCGCGCAGACGTTGCTTGCAAGGATCGAAGAGCATATCAAACGATATCGCGAAACAGGCTTGGGAGAATCGGAACTTGATGCGGGCGACATCCTCTCGCAAGTCGAAGATTGGGAAGATCGCGTGTACTTCGGAGGCGAAGTCTTGGATCCAGAAAAGCTCGAAGCAGAAGTCGTGTTCGAACGCAGCGCCGAAGGGGAAGGTGGAGATCGGGTGGAATAGGACTACTATCGTTTTTCAAACCAAAACCCCGATCATCTGGTGACGATCGGGGTTTTATCACGTTCAACGCAATGCTATTTCGTAATCCGCAATTCGCAATTCGTAATCAAATTTATTTGATCCGAGCGATCTGCTTGTAATCCGTGCTCGTGATATTGCCGAGTTTGTCGACGATCGAAGCGGAGTAGACGAGGTATTTGTCCGTTGATTCCGGAAGGGTCGTATGGGCACATACTGTGGTATTGCTGCATACGCGCACGCGCTTTCCGTTCACGTAGATTTCAATGCGATTGATGCCGTCGGCATCCGCGGCATTCGCGGTAAGCGTGACGAGCTGCGTCGACGTGTAGCCGGAGTCGCGGTTCGTGCTTACGGAAATCGTGCTTCGGTTCGTATCCGTTGCCGTTGTTGCAGATCCCGAGGTGATGGAAACGGTCTTTCCCGTGGTCCAAGCTTCCTTGCCGTTCGCATCGCGCACGAGCGCGTTCACGAAGATCGTGGATCCGGCGGCGAATCCGCGACCGTCGATGCGGATCCAGCAATCCTTGTTTCCGCTCATACTGTAGTACGAACAGGTGTACACGGCTGCGCCATTGGCGTACATCGTCACAGACTTCACGCCCTTTTCGGCCCATGCGCCCGCATGGTAGGTATAGGTCTGATCCAAGGTGATTGATGTCACGTCCTTATCCGTCCATTCCCAGGCTTTGACTTCACCGGAGGTGTTCGTCGTATTCGTGGAGCTGTTCGAAGAAGAGGTGTTCACGTAAATCGATTTCGCGTCCCCGTACGTTGATACGCCATTCATATCGATGGCGCGGACCTTTACGGAAAGCGTGGTACCGCCCGCATAGTCGTTTGCACGGATCGTGAGCGTGCAGTCCTGATTGCCGTAGGTCGTGGAGAAATCACATGTACGCTTGAGCGTATTGTTCACGTAGACTTCAATGGCGTCGAGACCACGTTCCGCCCAGGCTTGTCCGTGGAAAACGGTTTCGGTATCCCGGTTCAATGCGTTCGTGCTGTCGAACCAACC
>JAHBAS020000023.1 GCA_018499965.2 Candidatus Uhrbacteria bacterium | reverse complement strand
AGATGTGTATAAGAGACAGGGGGAGCGGAGATGGGTGGCGATGATGGCTCGAATGGTCGCGGAGATCGTGAGCACGATGATCATCCAAGGAAGGAGTTTTTCAATCCATACGGAAGCTTCCGGCCAAAGGGCGTAGCGATTGCCGACCCATGGAATCCAGGCGGTGAGAACGGGTTGCCACGCGTTCCAGGAAAAGAGGGCGTGCATATCCAAGGCAACGCCGGTTGATGATCCGAGTGAGGCGGCGAATCCAAAGACGAGCGGCACGGAGATGCCTGCGCCGATGGCGCAGAGAATGGCAATAATCATTCGCCAGATCGTTTCGCGTTGATAGATTGCGGATGCCAGGATCGCACCAGCGACCGGAAGGCCGATGAGCGGATGCGTTAGCGCGCACCATGCGGCGATGATGAGTGGGGCGGCGGGGTGGATGCGCTTTTGCGATGTACCGATGGCGAGGATGATCGCCGTGATCGCAAGGACGGTCGCGAATCCGTGCGGGGTTGTCGTGATCAGTGCGCCGAACGGAACGAGGAATAGTCCGGCGATGAGAGGGATGCGCGAACTCGTTGATGTTGCGCTAAGCGCTGAAAAAGCCAGGAGGATCGGCGCGGCAAGGGGTACGAGCCATCGATCGATGAGCGCGATGTCGATTTCCGTGAGCCGTGCAAGCCATGTCGTGAAGACGTATTGCCCCATGTAATACGGCGGATGCGGGAGGAGCGTTCCGGTGGTGGAGAGAATACGTTCGCCGGCAACGTGGAGGAATCCATCGAAGCCATATCCGATCACGTATACGAGTGGCGTGATGCATGTGATGGACGCGATCGCGAACGTGCTTTGCAGCGTTGCGAGCGTTCGTGAGGGAATGCGCCACGCGCTCGCGATCAAGAGCATCCATTGGAGCGCAATGAGCGGAAGTGTCCAGGTCGGGAGTAATGGCCACGGTGTACGGATGGCATCCGTTGTTCCGACTTTTTGCGCAGCGCTAAGGATGAGCATCATCGCTCCGAATGAGATGGTCGCTGAAGCGATAGCAAAGATCCGTTCTTGAAGCGAGAGGTGGTGATCGTTTTCGCGTTTGTGTGCACGCGGATGCGGTTCAATGAATACGCACCAGATCGCGGCGATGCCAAGTGTGATGACGATTGGGATGAGATTCCCATATCCGTTCAAGTTCCATCCCACGTAAAACCAGATACCGCGTACGAGCATGGCGAGCGCTATGGCATTGAGCGTTCCAAAGAGGAATTGAAGCAAGCGGTGGCGCGAGGGAAGGAGGAGCGGTCCGACTTCCCAACCGAGCGAGAGAACGGCAAATGCCGCAAGGAAAGACTCGATCATTCGCGGCATGCCGATCAACGAGAGGACGAGGAGAATTGCTCCTCCGGCCACGATGGTTCGGGCGCTTTTGTTCCGAATATTCATACTGAAGATGCTACCACGGAGCGTAGGGAGCGGGTAGAGTGGGAAATGAGGTGTTTCTTCACCTCGTTTTGCGGTATCATAGCTCTATGACAAAGAGCATGTGGGGTATCGGGATTGCGGTTGCGATCTTGTGCGCGATCGGTATTGTGGTTTCGAGTTCTCTTCTTTACAGGGATGCGCCTGTACCGATGGATGCGCCGTCTGCTGCAGGATCTTCCGTCCCAACGCCTTCTCGAGAGGAGCGGGCGGTTGAGCGCATCCTTTTTGACGCAACGTCGACGATTCCCGGAACGGAGATCGTCGTATCGTATCCGAAAGGAGGATTTTATGATTTAGGCGCATTCGTCAATCGAAAGATTTCCCATGCCGAGTACGTGGATTTTCTTGGAGGCATTTCCGTTGATACGAATCCGTCTTTAACGGCAACCGCGTATAAGAAGATTTATTATTCCGTGAATACCGTAAAGCGTCGTCCCTCGGATGTTTCGATAACCGATCTTGAGAAGAGGTTGTTATCCGAAAACGTAGAGATGTTTGATCCGAGAGTCGTAGCGAACAACGGCCATGAATATCTCGTGTACAAATCCGGAGAAGCTTCCGCTATCCAGAATTGGCATGCAGTATCTCTTGGCAAAGACGTCATGATTGATATTCTTTTTCAAGTTTGGCCACGAACCGAGCCGCTATCCACGGATCAGTTGAATGCGAACGAAGAACTTTTTTCCGATATATTGTCACATATCCGGTTTGAGTAAGTTTCATAGATTCTAGTCTCGCTTTGCCTTTCCTGTCATAAACCGCTACGCTATTTGCGTATGTTGCATTTGCTCCGAAAAATCACGCCAAAATGGGCTTTTTTGATGTATCACCGCACGCTTTCTTGGCTTGCTGCTACGTGGTACGGCCATCCGAGCAAAAAGCTCATCGTGATCGGGGTAACGGGGACGAATGGGAAGAGCTCGACGTCGTATTTTTTGGCAAAAGCCCTTGAAGCGACCGGAGCGAAAACGGGAATGACGAGTACGGCGATGTTCAAGGTGGCGGATCGCGAGTGGACGAATGCCACGAAAATGACCATGCTCGGACGTTTTCGGTCGCAGAAATTGCTTCGGGAAATGGTCAATGCCGGATGCGCGTATGCCGTGATCGAAACGTCATCGCAGGGGATTCTGCAATATCGCCATCGGGATATCGCATATGACGGATGCGTGTTTACCAATCTCACGCCAGAGCATATTGAAGCGCATGGCGGATTTGAAAATTATAAGCGCGCGAAGATGGAGCTGTTTTCCTTTGTCTCTTCGCTCCCTTCGAAGGTCATTCATGGCACGAAGATCCCGCGCATCGCTATCGTGAACTATGACGATGAACATGCGAAGGATTTTGCGCATGCATGGGGCGAGTCAAAGGTCGTATGGTATGGTTTGCATGAAGGCGCGTCACGTCGTGCGGTTGGCATTGAAGTCGCGCCCGATCATGTAGCGTTCGATGTCGACGGTCATCGCTGCGTTTTGCATACGCCAGGAGAAGTGATGGTTTATAACGCGCTTGCCGCGCTTACGGCCGCAGAGGCGTATGGCATGCCGCTTGCCGGAGCGATCGAACGACTCGCCTCGGTTCAGGGAATGCCTGGTCGATACGAATCGATCGATGAAGGTCAGCCATTCACGGTCATTGTGGATTACGCGTATGAGCCTGTGGCGTTGGAAAAATTATTTGCATTCGCGCATGCATTAAAAAAAGACGGACGCATCATTCATTTGACGGGTTCTGCGGGCGGCGGGCGTGATGTGGGTCGCCGCAAGGTTATTGGAGAACTTTCGGCAAAAAAGGCGGATATCACGATCGTGACGAACGAAGATCCGTATGATGAAGATCCGATGCAAATTATGACGAATGTGGCCGAGGCAGCCGTTCAGGCCGGAAAGCGTGACGGAGAGAGTTTATTTCGCATTCTGGATCGTGGAGAAGCGATTCAAAAAGCCATTTCCCTTGCTCGGCCTGGTGATGTCGTCTTGATTACCGGTAAAGGGAGTGAACCAGTGATGGCCGTAGAACGTGGGCATAAAATCCCTTGGGATGATCGCGGGGAGGTGAGAAAGGCTTTGAGAACGGCATAATTGTCCATAGGGGCGGTCTCAGTCCCGGCCCTACGATCCATGGGCTCTATTCTGATCTCCGATCTCTGTATATAATCAGTTCCATGTTCCGACTCGAAGAGGTATTACAACTGAAAGACGGGGAAGAAATTCGCATGGTTGTGAAGCGTCATGCCGTTACGCTCATTCCAAAGCTCCTTGGAGCACTCCTGCTGCTTGCTGGCCCGTTTTTCTTTTTGTTTCCGTTGTTTCGCACGGGCCCTACGGGAATGGTGGTATTTGCGATCATGGTTGGTACGGGAACGTTCATTGCCTGGCGATCGTTCGTGATGTGGGATGGGGATGTGTTTATCGTGAGCACACATCGTATCGTGAAGGTATTGCAAACGGGTATTTTTTCGCGCGTGGTTACGGAAGCGGGCGTTGAGAATATTCGAGATGTCGCTTGGATGAAAAAAGGAATTTTCGGCGTTGTGTGGAATTATGGGAGCGTCTTGATGAATATTATCGGCATTCCTCAGCCGATCATCGCCTCATTCGTTCCACAGCCAAAGCAGGTTCATGCGCTTGTTACGGATATGATGGATATGGCAAAGAAGCGTGGTCTTTCCGGCGCAGGGCAAGAGCGAGTGACAAAGGCGGATCGCGTAAAAAGGCTACTCGATGACTTGAATGAAGATGAACTCCGCACACTGGAGCGAAAGCTTGCGCGCGAGGAGCGTCATCAAACGGTCGATCGCTTGTTCAATACGCATTCGGGAGAAAAGACGGTTTCAGAGCACTCCTCCCAGGAGCGTGCTCCTGCAGACGAATACGGTCTCTCTATTAAAAAGATTACCACCGCTTCGTTAAAGGAGATTGACGAATAGCTATGATGAATGATCGCGTGCGCGCAATTCTCTCACGATGGCCATTGATGCTCATCGGGAGTTTGTTGTTGCTCGTGTTCATCGGTGCGGCTACGATCCGGGAAAGTTATCGCGGTTGGCAGGTTGACCAGGAGATTAAGGCGCTTTCTGAACAGGCGGATGAATTAGAGGGGCGCAATCGTCGGCTATTGGAAATTGCCCAAGCGCTTCAATCGCCGGAGCGTTTGGAAGTTGAGGCGCGCAAGCGTTTGGGAATGCGTCAGCCGGGCGAACGCGTGACCGTATTGAATGGATTCGTGGCCTCTGGAACGAATGAAGGGATTTTTGCCATGAACGTGGTTCAAGAAAAACCGGTGATTACACAATCGAATCCCGAGCAGTGGTTTAATTATTTCTTCCATCCGGATCGTCTTCCTCCGTTATGAAAACACATTGGGTGATCGCAGGTATTGCGGTTGTTGGCATTGGAGCGCTTGCGGTTCTTGCTGCGGCGGTTTTGTGGTGGGGGATTTACGTTCAGCGCTGGGAGGGTCCGATGGTGTATCGGGTTGCGTCTGTGGCGTCATTGCCTGCAGCGCGTTTCGCGGGAACACCGATTCTTCTTCGTGATTATCTTGACGATGTGGAGAGTTTAAAGACGTATCTTGCTTCTGAAGAGGCGGTTCAGGCAAAGTTGACGCGTGAAATCACGGATGATGACCGCAAGCAGGCTTTGGAACGGCTTTTGCAGGAAGCGGCGACGAAAGAGCTCGCGGACATTCGTAAGATTTCCATTACGGACGAGCAAGTTCAAGAAGCAATTCAGACGGAGTTCGTTTCTAGCGGAGGAGACCAGGCGGCATTCGAAGCGTATCTCCAAAAGAATTTTCGGTGGACGCTTCAGGATTTTGAAAAGCACGTCGTTCGGCCGGTGTTACTTGAGCGTCTATTGACCGCATCGTATGCCGCCGACCATGAGAATGATCTTGAGGCATTCCAAACGTATCTTGATGATCGTTTGAAGAAAGATGACGTGGTGAGATACGTGAAATTTTAACAAGGATACGACTACACCGTATGAAATCAAAAATCCCATCGCGTTGAACACGATGGGATTTTTGTCTGGAGCCAGCTCCGGGATTCGGACCCGGGACCTCTGCTTTACGAAAGCATTGCTCTACCAACTGAGCTAAGCTGGCGCGTCCCTTTTTCAGCCTTTTGGCTCGCGGGGAGCGTTGGAGCGGGTAGGGGGAGTCGAACCCCCATCTAATGCTTGGGAAGCATTCATAATAGCCGCTATACGATACCCGCATGCATTCGTCTTCGGTGGGCTTCGGCAGGCAGGCCTGCGGAATACCGAAACGAATCGGTTTGGAGCTGTATTTTTACGTACAGTTCCGTTTCTTTAGGGTTGGAAAGTTGCTGCGCATCCAGTATGATATGCCGATACTATGCATGCTTCCACAAGAGGATTCGTAGCGGTCATGATTCTACTTTCATTCACGGTTGGCGTCAAGGCGGTTTCTGCGGCCTCAAAAACCGTGCAATTGACGCTGGATGCGGGGTTTGTCGGCCGGCCGGTTCATCTCGACCTTTTTGAAGGGGCTGTTTCTGTGGATTGGGACGCGAAGACGCTCGTCGCTCCAACCACAATGACCGTTGAAGTTGAGGATGTGGATACGTCGACGGATGTCGCCTCGTCGTCGTCTCGCATTGCCGGGAATACGGTGCATATTTCGTTTGGACATGCTGATGCGATTGATGCCAAAGGAGCGTTCGTCATTCGTGAACGCGCGCTCCATCCGCCGACCTCGACAGAACGTCCGGTTGTTTTCGTTGAGCATGCGTCAACCACGGTGCAAGGAACGTTCGGCGGGGTTTCGGTGACGTATCGTATTCCGGCTTTTTCGGATATTCGTATTGCACCTCAATACGAAGAAGGGATCATGCGAGTCGGAATGGCGTCTTGGTATCGATACAAAGGATGCTTGTGTGCGGCATCACCGGATGTGCCTAAGGGAGCGAAGTTGAAAGTCTCGCGTCAGGATGATCCTTCTCGTTTCGTGATCGTGAAGGTGAATGATTACGGTCCGGATCGCAAGCGCCATCCGGAGCGCGTGATTGATTTGGACCGTGTGGCTTTTGCGAAGATCGGAAATCCTCGCGGCGGCACGTTGGCCGTGACGGTTGAAAGGGTCGAGTAGGGGGTGATCTGTGTTTTTACCCGTATCTTCTTTATGATCAAACTGCGTAATGTCTCAAAAACCTATCATCCGAACATCCAAAGTTTGCGGGATGTGAGTTTGGATATTGAACAAGGGGAATTCGTTTCCATCGTTGGCCAGAGTGGCGCGGGCAAGACAACGCTCGCTAAGCTATTGATCGCCGAAGAGCGTCCGACGCGAGGGAAGATCGAGATCGGAGGTTGGGACATTACGAACATTCGTACGCGTGAAGTGCCTTTTTTACGCCGTCAGATCGGCATCGTGTTCCAAGATTTCAAGTTGCTTCCAAAAAAGACCGTACATGAAAACGTGGCATTCGCTTTAGAAGTTGCGGGTGAATCCGGTCGTCGTATTCGAGACATCGTTCCGCAGGTGCTCAAAATCGTTGGATTGGATGAGAAGCATCATCGTTATCCGCGTCAGCTTTCCGGCGGAGAGCAGCAGCGCGTGGTGATCGCGCGATCGCTCGTGCATCGACCGAAAGTCATTCTCGCGGATGAACCGACGGGAAACCTTGATACGCTAAACACGCAGGACATCATTGATCTCCTTCGGAAGATTAATGAGTTTGGAACAACGATCGTGCTCGTGACGCATAATCGCGATGTCGTGAATTCCCTGCGTCGACGGGTGATTACTCTTGCGGATGGCGGGATCGTTTCGGACCAGAAGCACGGAAAATACCTTATTACGTAATTGAGGGCCCATGAAAATTTTTGTCCACAGTCATCGTGTCTTTCTTGCAGCGATTCAGAATATTTTTCGGAATGCTTGGCTCGGTATTGCTACGGTTATCGTGCTGGTTTTGGCGTTGACGTCGGTGAATCTTCTCGTAGGCATGAATGTACTTATCGGAAATGCCGTAAAGCTCCTTGAGCAGAAAATCGATGTCACGGTGTTTTTCAAGCAGAATGCCAACGAGGCTTTGGTGACGCAGGCGAAATTTTTCTTGGCGGAATTGCCTCAAGTCCAGTCCGTGGAGCTTTTACAGGCAGACGCGGCGCTCGAACAATTCCGTGCTCGTCATGCGGCGGATGCGGAAATCCTTTCTGCACTTGATGAGCTTGATGGTAACCCGCTCGGCGCCACGCTTCGTATTACCGCTCGAGCGCCATCGGATTACCCGTTCATTATCGATACGTTAAAGAATCCGCAATTCACGGATGCGATCGAATCAAAGACGTATGACGATCACGCGGATGCCATCGCAAGTGTGCGATCTATTGGAGATTATGCACGAAAAATCGGGGCGATTCTCATCGCGATCTTTTCATTGATCGGCATGCTGATCGTATTTAATTCTATCCGCGTGGCGATTTATACGCAGCGTGAAGAAATCGGGATCATGCGCCTCGTCGGCGCGAGTTCATTTTTCGTACGGGCTCCATTCGTCATTCAGGGCATTGCTCTTGCGATCATCGCACTTGGCATTACGGCCGGATTCGTTGCTATCGGGATCGCGTGGATGGATCCGATGTTGACTGCGGCGTATGGCGGCGACCCTGGGCTTCGAACGTATTTTTCACAGGCGTGGCCTCGTTTGGCTCTGATCGAAGGCGGGGGGTTGTCGTTGTTGATCGGTGTCACGAGCTGGTTGGCTGCAGGAAAGTATTTGAAACGATAGGGTATGGAGCATTTTTTCGGAGGGGGCGCCGCGTCAATATCTTCGCATGAACATGCGAAGATGGATTCGCGATCGGCATTGCTGCAGGCGTTGGAGCCGTTCCGTATCGGCGAACTCGGTATGGCTACCACCGAGGCCGTGGGTCCATGCGTCGATCCTTCGGAAGCAATTTCTTTTGAGGAAGACGTGCATGATGAGGGCGATCACGTTTGCGAGGTTGGTGGATTTGAAGAGCATCTCGGGATTTCGAATCAAGATGTTGCTCGTGTTGTGCATGCGTCTTTTCCTCGATCGTGGATTTCTCGTGGAGGCCTTCGTTCACTTCGCGTTGAACCGCATGAGGAATCTTCTTTTCACGTACAGCGCAAAGATGGCGGTGTTCATATCATGATCCGTCACGGAGGTTATTCCGTTTCGGATCTTTTTCGATTGATCGTTCGAGCGACGGTTTCTTCATCGGATTGGCGTTCACCTTTCTATGACGAACGGGTACGTCGTGAGCTCGCTCGCCTCATGCGTGCTCGCGTATCTTCGCCTGATCATACGCCATTCGTATCCGTTTCTTCTCTTCCATTTCAAGATACGGATGCACGTGCGCGTCGGTATTGGGTAGAGCTTTTCACGTCCGCACTCTCTGTTGATGCTTCGGATGAACGAGAGTGGGAGCGTGGCTTGTCGCATAGGCTTCGTACGTATCGAATGGCAGATGCACGTCGGGATACGTTTTCCGGTATCCGGCTTGATATTGCCACTATTCGTCGTGTTTGCGCGTTGGTCGATCCGACGTTTGTTCTTTGGCGAGCTGCACACGGCCATCTTCATTTTTTGCATCGTGCCGTACGTGCTTCGCATGCGCATGAGGCGGAACGTTGTTTGCATGAACTTCCAGCCGATCTTCGATCGTCGTTTGCATTGGGGGTGGATCGCGTGCTCCACGGTCCAGGAGTACGAGTAACGCCTTCTCCTGCGGCATCGTCTGATCTCGTCTCGTCGTTCCCTTCGGATCTGGGGTATGGATTTGATGCGGCGGATCGTATTCATCGCGCACTTGCGGATCTCGCATGGTTGGATGGTGAACTTCCGATCCCGTCCCGTCATCCTTCGATCGAGGTCCTTCGTCATGTGTGCCAAGACCTCGCTTCTGTAACCTCGCATCATGCATCAGACATCCGCCGGCGTTTTGCAGAGACGATCGCCATGCGCGACCCGCAGGCGAGTGCCCGCCACCTCATATGATTCGTTTAATTTTTAATGCGAACCATCAATTTCTTGCGGAACTCGTGATCTCCGGAGGTGCTTGCGTGAGTGTGCATTTATCCACGCCGCATCTTCTCGAGGCGTCGCTTGATGAGTGGCAGGCTTGTGGCATTCCTTCGCGTGTTGAGGTGGGGGAGTATGATGATTTTTCGATCGGCATTGAGCGCATTGGAATGAAGGATCCTCGTTTTGATCTCGCCTTACGCACATGGTTATTGGAGCGCGGATACCTCATTGCATCTATTCCGGAAACGTCTTTGCCGGTATGGCAATTAGCATTGCAAGCGCCCATAGAGCATACGGATCTTTTTGACATCGCGCATCTCATCGGTACATCCTCGCAGGAGCGGCTCGAGCGATTAACGGAAACGCTTCGTCAATCAGTGGTATCATATGCGCATGCATCGACGCCATCGTCGGTATGATGTTATCCCTTTCTATCGCATTTCTCGGTCTCATCTGTATCGTCAAAGGTGCGGATTGGTTTATTAATGGTGCTGCATCCATTGCGGAGCGTTTACGTGTGAGTCCGATCGTTATCGGGCTCACGGTCGTCGCATTCGGCACATCGCTTCCAGAGCTCGTGGTGAACCTCATGGCCTCTTTTCAAGGAACTTCGGGTCTTGCTATCGGCAACGTGATGGGATCGAATATCGCAAACGTTCTTCTCATTCTCGGAGGGACGGCATTAGTGACGCCGCTTGTTTTGCGGCGTACCACCGTATGGCGTGAGATTCCATTAGCGATCCTTGCAGCTATCTTGGTGTTCATGATGGGAAACGACGGGCTCTTCGTCGGTCGCGGAGATAGTATCCTTGATCGTATCGATGGCATGGTATTGATCTGTTTCTTTTTCGTGTACTTGTATTACACGTTCGGGATTAGTCGAAAGGATGTAAAGGTTGCGAAGTATGAGGAATTTTCATGGTCTAAATCCCTAGGCCTTCTCGTTCTCGGCATCGCCTCTCTCTATGCGGGTGGAAATTGGACGGTGAGCGGTGCAGAAGAAATTGCGCGCGTATTCGGGCTCAGTGAATCGTTGATCGGACTCACGGTCGTGGGCATCGGTACGTCTCTTCCGGAATTCGCGACCACCTTTTTAGCCGCGCGTCGAGGTCATGCGGATCTTGCGATCGGAAATGCCATTGGTTCGAACATCTTTAATATTTTTTGGGTGCTTGGGATGAGCGCGACGATTCGTCCGTTGCCATTTACGATGGAAAACGGATTGGATGCCTTCTTTGTGGTAGCGGCTTCCATTTTGCTTTTCTTGACCATGTTCATCGGAAAAAAACATACGCTGGGCCGTTGGGAGGGCGTGGTTTTTCTTGGTATTTATGCCGCTTATCTCGTATTCCGTTTGCGTTTTTAGAAAGCCTTGAAAAAAACCTGACAATCGCGTAGGATCCGCAGGCCGGAAGAAGGCATGGAAAGCCGTGCCTCGTGATCTACGCCATACCTTTCGGGGATCGTCTAACGGTAGGACAGCGGCCTTTGAAGCCGTGAATCGTGGTTCGAACCCACGTCCCCGAGCCAAAGAAAAACTGCGAGATAAGCTCGCGGTTTTTTGATGCAAGAAATCGGATAAGAAGTTTAAAAAACACGAAACCCGCTTGCCTTGGAGAAGAGCGGCAAACGGGTTCGAGGTTGAGGAGAACTTACGAAGGATTCACGGATGCGATGATGCGATCCGCATCTTGTCGGCGAAGGTGTCCGAGTTTTTGCATTCTGCGTATGCCGTTTTCAGCTTCTGCCGAAGATGGGAATACCCGTTCCGTCCAATCTGGAATGGCGATGATGGATTTAAATACCCATCCGTCCGACACGCGTTCTAGCCAATAGAGCGTTTTTTTTGAGGTTATTTCTTCGCGAAGGATTGTCTCGACCCATTGAATAGCTCCCCCGGGGTGCTCCTCTTTGGTGCTATATCTCTTCACGAGTTTGTCGAAGCGCGTGAGAGGGGTCGGTAAGGGGTGCTGCTCGCAGAGTTTGTCGAATACGGGGTGCATGCTTTGAAATTCGGCGAATATCGCTGGCTGCAGGAGGCTACTCAGTGTGGGGTTGAGCCCGTACTCCGTGACAATTTCTTCCGCGAGCTTGATGGATCGTTCGAGGGATAGGTAGATGTACCCTCCGACTTTTGAAGCGAACGCTCCGTCAATCGTGCGGTCTCCAACTGGTCGAACGATCGGTTTACCTACCTGTTTGATACAGGCGGATGTTCGAACGATGAATCGATCCGGTAGTTGAATGCTCGGTGTCGCTGGAACGAATTCGAACGAGAGGGCGAAGATTGGTTCTGAATGTGTCGTCATCGTTTGGACTGCGTACTGCATGATGCCTTCTTTCCGTATGTCTTAATCTTCGCGTTGATCAAGACGAATGTGAGGTCAAAGGATCGGGAGAATCGCGAGAGGAGATGATCGTAGGGGAGTTTTTGGGAAAGGTCAAGGTAGGCTATGAAACGTAAAAGGCCCGCTCATCGCACGTATGCGATAGGCGGGCCCTTGTTGAGACATCAAAGATCGGAGATGATCCTTGATGGTAAGAAGACAGTGACCTCCTTGGTTAGGTTTGAGCTGTTGTTTGATCGTTGGTTCTGACGGGGTCCGTGCGAAGTTGCTCCGTAAAGGCATTCAACGGTTCTTCTGCTTTTTGATCGTCTGCTTGGGGCGCGGGCGCTGATTGCTCCGGACGAAGCGTGGGTGGGATTGGTGTTACGGGTGGCGACTCGGGATCCGACGGTGTCGTGCCGTCCACGTTCTCCGGCTCCGGCGTCGCCTCTCCTGGGCCTTCACTCGGATCCGCGTGATCGTCGTCGGGTTCTGGAGATGCTTCGTCCGTATCTGATTGATCGTCATGCTCGCCACCTTCGCTACCCTTGTTATCGGCATCGTCTTCGTCGTCTGATTCGATCTCGCCTTTTGGATCGTCTTCGGCGTCATCGTCGTCGTTCGGATCTTCGTTGATCTCATCGGGTTGGACTGCAGGATGGAGGGAGTCCGTATTCGGATTCTCGTCATCCTCTTCATCATCCCCCGAATCGTCATCGCTTGCCGGTGTTGACCCCTCGCCGTTCCACGCTTTCTCCTCGTCCTCATCGAGGTCATCGTCTTCGTTCAGATCGTCGTCATCTTCCTTATCTCGGACTTTTTCCTCGTCGTCGGCTAGCCGCGCCTTGATGCTGCAGAGCTGTCCGAAGAGCGTTTCGCGCTGCTCTTCGTTGATGAAGACTGAACCGAGGAGCGGCATGATTTTTTCAGCCGTCTCTACGTCTGTCGCCGTGAAAAGGCGGATGCCGTAGATTCCGAAATGGATTCCGCAGTGGTAGCCGCCGCAGTTTTCACAGACTGTCCATTTTGGATTCGCCGCTATGCCCGCGTGAGCATTCTGTATCGCCGTAATGACGGATGCCTTTCCGTTTTCGCGATGAATACACGGATGCTCGATTTTGCGTGTAGCGACGAGGTCGTCGTAGACCGTTTTCCCTTCGGGGATATCCGGGTAGCTGTCCCCATTCGGCGTAATGGCCGCGAGGAAGAATGCCGCTTGATGATCCGAAAGGAATCCGAATTCGTCTCGTTGTTTGACGATGTCTTCCCGAAAGGCTTCGCGTGAGTAGAAATGAAGGGCGTCCCCATCCGCGTCATTCTCGGTGAGCTTCATTGAGAAATGGGCAGGCATTTCTCGCTTGGCTCTGATGAAAGCGATGGAGATGTGGTCGTAGACCTGCAGGAGCGTTTCTAGGATTTCCGGCGTAATAGGGATCGGCGTCGTTTTGGAGAGCTTGTCGAGGCGAGTTTCTCCTTCAGGTAGATCCGATGCTTCGAGTTCGGCAAGGCAGGATTGTAGGCCAGCCACATATTGAGGCTGAATGAGTGCTTGGATGGCCGGAGCGAATTGAAGCTGCCTTATCGGATCGTTGTCGTCCTGTTTCTGGAGGGATTGGATGATTTGTCTGCCCTTGGTCTTGGAGAAGATAAAGGGTTGCGTTCGCATCCTTGTTTCAGGGGTTCGGATGCATACGTGAATGCAGAGCTGTGCGTACGCAGGGAATTCATCACTTGCCCCTGTTTGCTTCAAGGTCACGCGAATGAGCTTCTGATCCTCCTGCGGCTGCTGCTCGGCATTGGTGGTTTCGGCGTTGGTATTTGGCTGATCGTTGGTGGTCACTGTCTTGTTTCCTTTCTTCTGCTCTTACTCAGAAGGATAGGGTGAAAAAGGTCGTGTAAGAGGCTTCGGGTATACCGAAAAAAGACAGATTTGTCAAGGTAATTTGATGATTCGTTTATCCGTCGTGTTTACTTGACAATGTAGGA
Source organism: Candidatus Uhrbacteria bacterium (assembly GCA_018499965.2). GTDB lineage: Bacteria > Patescibacteriota > Patescibacteriia > 2-12-FULL-60-25 > 2-12-FULL-60-25 > 2-12-FULL-60-25. Next base: position 30,596 of record JAHBAS020000023.1, on the reverse strand, counting down.
TATTTTGATACAGTCTCGCTGCCGATTTTGGCGTAAATAGCCGTTCCTTCCAGGAATAAGAAAAGAGGATTTCGTGAGTAAATTGATCGTAAAATCAGGTTCACCGAAGCGAAAGGCTCCATCTCAGAAGCAGCGAGTAGCTAATACAAAGAAGGCTTTGAGAAGGGTTAGGAAGGTCAAGAAGGCCTCTAAAGCGAATGATGGTGGCGCTGGAAGACGGGCGAAGATTTGTCAGTCTATCGCTCTTCAGGATGAAAAGCGTCGAGCGACCCGAGAGGCGTTGATCGAGGTGGATGAGCGTCTTCGTAGGCTCAAGATCGCACTCGCAAAAGCATCCGAGCCCATCGGATATCTTCTCATCATCAATGTTATGGACGCTTCGGATGCAATTTTGCCCCTTGCCGTAGACGCTCCGGTGTCTTGGCATGGTCTGCGATTCGAAGTCTCGCGCGACGCGTTGTCTTTCGTGTGCGCGTCAACGGATGGTGGGAGGGAAATGAGTTATGTTATTCCTTTCAGTCTGACGGCAGAAACCCGATTGATGATCGGTCCGATCGGTACGCACGATACGTACACGATCATGTGTTTTGCGAATGAGCGAGAGGCGAAACGTTGCCTTGCGCGGATACGGTCTACCGGTCCTTGATGCTCTTTCCCGTTATCGCGACCCGTGCAGGCAAGTGATGTCACTTCTTGTACGGGTTTTCGCTTATCTTGCGGATTTTTCTTCTTGGATGTACGGTGTTCTGGTCTTGCAAAGGAGGTTATAATGTCGCAAGAATCCAATGAGGTTTCAGATGAGCTCTGTCTCATTAAGCCGTTTCTTGTTGAAGCTGCTACGCTTTCTCGATTCGCCCCCGAAGAAACTGATATTCCTGTGGCTATTCGACCCGCGTGGGTGAAGGCTGCTGCTGCGCTTCTATGTCAGGCAGATATTCCTAGGCAGGTCATCATCGATTTTCTCAGCGCATCGCCTGAGCAACAAGATGAGATTGAGATTCCAGGAGGTTTGCAGTTTGAGCGTTTCGTGCGACTTGTTACGGAAGCAAAGCGTCAAAGTCTCCCGCCACCCCCGATGGGACAGGTTTGCGGATGCGGCTTTTCGTCACGCGACTGCGTTCATCGATCCGTTCCATCAAAGTCGTCCCGTTAGCCGTTCTTTTCTCTTGCGCTGCTTTTACATGTCGCGTCTTTACGCGATTCCGTCGTCGCGCTCCCGTGATTTTCACGGGAGCGTTTCGGCTTTTAGGAAGAATTCATTTTTTCTTTATCTCCCTTCTTTTTTAGGTGTTTCTAGCGTATCATATGCCTATATGCGTTTTGAATTGACGATTCGAGCATCTGAGGAAGTTGAGGCATATGAAGCACCGTTGTCGTCGCTTCAGGGTTTAAAGCTCGATATGACGGATACGGATCGCGCATCCGATCCGGTGATTTCTGCCGGATGGGTTCGTGAACGTTTCCCCGAGGCGGATGTCGCCATCTATATTTCTGCCAGGCACTGCGGAGAGTCCGGCGTTGACGCTGGACGAGGAGCGTTTCGAAAACGCGTTGACGATGCCAAGAAAAACGGCATTCGTCGCATCATGATCGTGAGCGGATACCCGCGCGGAACATTTGATTCCTTGGAGGCTCTTCATGCTATGTACGATTCACGACTTGCGGATGGCTTGCATGTCTCTTGCGCGTATAATCCGTTTTATGACCCTGGGCGCCTGCGTGAAGAGCAGGATCGTTTACGAACGAAGCTCGGATTCGCTTTTGTAAAAGAAGTGAGTTTGCAGATCGGTATGGATATCGGGAAGGTCCAAAAAGCGGTCGAATTCATCCGAGGCATTCGTCCGGACATCGTGCTCTCCGGTTGCGTTCCTGCTCCAGCGCCTGATACGCTCGGTGCCTTAAAAGCTAATCCGCTCTATGGCGTCTTTTTGCCGAATTCGTATTTATTGAATGCAGAGATCGCGCAAGAAATGACTCAGGAGCTTCTTCGGGCTTTTGCCAAAGAGCATATTGAGCCGATCATCTACGCCGCAAGTCCGGAAGATATCATGCAAACGAAAGCCCTCTTTTCCGTCTAGCGGATATTCAGAAGCACGATGCCGGTTACGATCAGGCACAGGCAGGTTATTTTTACGAAAAGATTTTTTTCATGGAACACGATGCGTCCGGAAACTAGGGCCCATAAGGTGCTCGCGGCACGTTTTGTCACTGTGATCACAGATGCGACCCCGAAGAGATAAGCGAAGCTATCAAGCACGTGTCCGATGCCATACGTGGCGGATTGCGCAAGGAAGACGGGTTTTTTAAGGAGTTGCCATGGACGTTCTTTGTAAAAGACGCGGGCAGCGATCGTGAAGTACGCGAGGAGGATGAGGAGGATGAGGAATTGCTCGCCTTCAACGCTGTTAAAATGAGAAATATCGTATTTATAGAGCGAGATCGTGATAGCGGCATTGACGGTTGAGAGAATGACGAAGAGAAGTCCCTTTCGGTCGATGCCGTGGTTGAACGAAAGGATCATCATCGCTCCAAGAATCGCTGCCATGCCGATGATTTGCCATCCGCCGATCGGCGCATTCATGAGGAAGAGATCGATGATGAGGATGATCGGAACGGTCCCGGCGTGGATGAAGCTGTAGGTTGTCCGACTGGCTTCCGAGATGGCCCGGAGAGAGACGTAGGCTTGGAAGATTTCCAGGATGGCACGAAGTCCAAAGGTTGGGAGCGAGGCGATATCGAAGCCAAGATTTCCGCGGGCTAGGATCATGCCTCCGAAGATGAAGCATCCCCAGATCATGGAGAGGAATCCCATGGCATACATGCTTTCGCGTCGTTTTTGGATCTCGACTTTTCCGATAGAAGACGATAACTCCAGGAAAAACGCGGCTCCGGTAATGATGAGGATGGCGAGCATGCGTGCATTGTAGACGATTTGAGGCGGATTCGCTACGCTACGGATTACTATGCCAGACGCACCGAAATATCAGATTGTGCACGAGGGGGATCACGTCGTGATCACGGCGTACGGGAAGACCCGCGCCGGATTGTTCACTGCCGCCATGCATGCGCTTTTTGAAGCCATGGAACCGGCTCGTCATCCGGAAAATGACGCGCAGAATGAGCGAACGTTTTCCGTTGAAGCGGAATCTCCGGAGATTCTTTTAGCGAAGATGCTCGATAATGCCATTCAGGTCGCGGATCAAAACAGTGAAACCTGTCAGGAGTTGCGTTTGAATCTCATTACGAATACCAAAGTCGAAGGATCGTTCATGGGTTGCGCGGTCACGCATTTTGCCAAACCCGTTACGGGAACCGCAGACGAGGGGTTGACGGTGAAGAAGAATGAAGCGACAGGGGAATGGGAGGCAGTGATTCGAATCAAGAGCAGGGTGTAGGTGATAGGAAATAAAAAAACATCCCGATGCCCATCGGGATGTTTTTTATCGCAGTTGAAAAAAATTATGCAGCCATGTCGTCTTCGATGTCGATGATGTCTTCACTTGCGATGTCGTTTCGTAAGACGATGTAGATATTCGCGATGAGTTCTGTGGCACCGGGTTCTTTTTGGTAGGCCTCGATAAGATCCGAGTTCGCGTTCAGGTATCGGCGCAACATGTCCTCCATAGCGATCGGATAGATAGCCTTGATGACGTGCGCTTTGTGCTCGTGTGTTTCAATGAGTTCTTTGAGCACTTCGAGACCCTCTTCCGGATTCGTATCGAATGTAAGGTCTTCGAATGCAATGGAAACGTCCCGTTTCGCTTCCTCGATCTTCGTTTGAATTTCTTGATCCGATGTCGTTCTATGCTCCGCATCCGTTTTCATGAGCGTTCCTTCTAGGATTCCAGACCCTTCTCGGAATTGTGGTTTTTGAGGCTCCTGCCACGTTCGCGAGATATTTGATCGAGCGTTCATAGCAGAGGTTTCTCGTTTTGCGCTCTCCGCAAGAGGTTCAAGGTCTACATCTGTTTCTTCGCCTGTTGGTGGCGTATGTGAACGAATGCCAGAGGCCTCGCTTTTTTCAGGAGGAAATTCGCTATGGGGAGTTGGATGTTCAAAAAATTTTGGCATGTTCATAATGAAAAGAAATATAGCATGAAAACCTTATTTTGTCAAGTTAGTTGGTCATTTTACTCGTTCTAGGGCTGCGTATGTTACTCCGCCTTGTTGGCTCATTGAGGAGGCGTCTTTTAGAATAACAACGAGGGGATGATCTTGAAGAAAGAGTCGAACGGCCTTTTGAAGGGCTCCGGTTCCGCGGCCGTGGATGATTTTGACCGCCTCGGTACCCTGGAGGCATTCGTGGTTCAGAAAACCGTCCAGCATCGAAAGTGCTTGATTGACGGTTTGTCCATGTAAGTCGATTTCCGGCACTGAACCGAGTTCAGCGGCGAAGATAGCCGCTTCGGCGTCTTTTTGCGCTTTGTCCGAAAGTTTTTGCGGACGTTTTGTCTTTGACATGTGTATAGCGTAGCGGTTTTCTTGCTACTTGTCCCGTTCGTTTTCCGTGATACACTCATTTCATGTCTCTTCTCCCTCGTCGACGTCTTGTTCGCCTCATTGCAACGGCGGTTGCGATCGGGGTGCTTTTTTTGATATCCGCTTGGCAGAATGGCGCAGCAAGAAAAACGATCACATCTCAGCCAAGGACCTCTGGGGAAGAGGTGAGCCAGGAGGTAATTATCGATGAGGCATTATCTGCTGATGGGATTGACGATCAGCAGGTTCCTTCGGATATCCAAGGAAATGCGGCAGTTGAAACGAATGCCACGGTTTTGCACGTTGTCGATGGGGATACGTTGGATGCGGATCTTGAGGGTGTGGGAAAAGTCCGTATTCGTATGCTTGGCGTGAATACGCCGGAAACGGTCGATCCTCGAAAAGCCGTAGAGTGTTTTGGAAAAGATGCGTCTGCGTTTTCAAAGTCCGTACTCGTGATTGGGTCGCGCATCCGTTTGGATGCGGATCCCCAGGCGGACGAACGGGACAAATACGGGCGCTTGTTGCGCAATGTCACGCTTGAGGATGGGACGGATTTTAATGCTAAGCTCGTATCGGAAGGGTATGCGTACGCGTATACGAGTTTTCCGCTTACTCCGGAAAGAAAAGTAACGCTGATCCGGTTACAGCGGGAGGCGAAAGAAGCGAAGCGCGGTTTATGGAATTCGAACTGTGCGCCATAGGCTAAAAATAGGGGTATTCAAGGCTTTATTCCTTCAGAACGTCATAACCGCGTCTCTTCTTTACCAAATGCCCATTCATCGCTAAGCTGTACGGATATGACCGTTCTCCAGCGTGTTTTTCTTGTACGACGAGCGATGTTCGTTGTGGCATTGGCAGGATTCTTCATTGCGACGTATCTTTTTGTCACATATACCACCGGCGGTCCGATCGTGTGCGGAGGGACGCATGGATGTGACCTCGTCCGTCTTTCTTCTCGGGCTACGATGTTCGGACTGCCAACGCCGTTATATGGCATGGCATTTTATCTTGGCATGGCGGCTCTGCTCGTTGTTCGTACGGCGTGGCCGACGTATCAGCGTCGATGGCTCTATCGTCTCACGATGATCGGGGCTACGGTCGGATTGATCGAATCTCTGTTTCTGACGTTCGTGCAAGCGTTTGAGATCAAGGCTTTTTGCACATGGTGTTTGGCGTCGGCGGTTGCGGCAACACTTCTCTTTATCATTTCGTGGTTCGATAAGGTTTTGGATGCGGATACGCCGGTTCCAACGCGAGAGCTCGCTTTCCAGTTTTACGTTTTTTTCGCCACGATGATCGTTGGGACGGTCGCGATCGTTTTCTTGGTGTACCCGCAAAGGACTTCCACGGTACCGAATGCGGCGTTGAGCTCGTATCAGCCGGATCAGGGCGAGGTAGATGCCGTACGGGCGTCATTGCTGCCAGAGGGTTTGACCACGGATGGTCCGTCTGATGCGCCTGTGACATTGGTTGAGTTCGTGGATTTTGAATGCCCATCGTGTCGTCAGGCTCATGCGGAGCTTCAACGCGTCCGCTCGGAATTGCAAGGAAAGATCCGTTTCGCGTATCGTCATTTCCCGCTCCCGATCCATTCGCACGCTTTGGCGTCTGCGGCTGCCGCAGTCTGCGCAGATCGGCAAGGCGCGCTTTTCCCGTACGCGGAGCTGTTGATGGAAGAGGATAAGCTCGAACGTGCCGATCTTGTGCGACGCGCAGCCGAGCTTCGGTTGGATGTCGATGCGTTCGTTCCGTGTTTAACGGCAACGTCTACACGTATGATCATTGAGCGTGATTTGAATGCGGGTGGGGAATTAGGTGTGAATTCAACGCCGACGTTCTTTGTGAATACGACCATGATCGTAGGGCTCCCGAATGCGGATCAGCTCATCGAACTTATCAAACAAGAAGGGGGCATAACGAACAAGTAATTATGTTACCTATCACGGTTCTCCATACGGATGTTTGTGATACGGCGTGCGATCTTCTCGTTGTCTACGTGCAGAAAGATCGATGGGAACACGAACGTGTTATTGAGCGAATCGACCAAGCGTTTGACGGGCGTCTTTTGCCATTCCTTCGTCAGGAGCGTTTTGACGGTGCGCACGGTACGCGCGTGACTTTGCCGACGTTTGGGTGCATGAAGGCGCGAAAAGTTTGCGTGATCGGTCTTGGGGAGATTTCATCAGGAAAAACAGATGCGTTACGCATTGCCGGAGGCCAGCTTGCCAAGATCGCCAAGGAAGCGAAAACGAAGCGTATCGCTACCGTTTCTCCTGTGCATGGAGCGCTTGGTCCGGAGTACGAAGCTTTGATCCAGGCTTTTGCGGAAGGTGTGGCGCTTGGCGCCTATGAATTCTCGGATCATTTCGGAACGCGGACGCGGGGGAAAGAACGATTCGTTTTTTCGTCTGTCGCATTGATCGAACCCGATGCTGCGCGTTGTCGCGCGATCGAAAAGGCGCTTCGTCGAGCGGACGTGATCGTGGCTGCTACGTCGTATGCCCGTGATTTGATCAACACATCGCCTCGACATATGAAGCCTGCGGATCTCGCGGCCGCAGCGAAGGCGATCGTGAAACGCGGGAGCGGCATCACCTGTAAGGTGTATGACCGCGCGGCCATGGAACGCATGGGAATGGGCGCCGCGCTTGCGGTTGCGGAAGGTTCTGCGCATGCTCCGTATTTCGTCCATCTCACATATACGCCAAAGCGTAAGCCGCTTCGTCGAATCGCATTGGTCGGGAAGGGCGTTACGTTCGATTCCGGCGGTCTCTCGCTCAAGCCTGCGGATGCCATGACGAATATGAAAATCGATATGGGCGGAGCAGCCGTGGTGATCGGTGCTTTTTCCGCGCTGGCAGATCTCGCCCTTCCCGTGGAAGTTCATGGGGTCTTTGCGGCGGTTGAGAATATGCCATCTGGAACCTCGTATCGACCAGGTGACGTGGTGCGAGCCATGAACGGGATGACGATCGAAGTTTTGAATACCGATGCCGAAGGTCGTGTAACCATGGCGGATTCGTTGAGCTATACGGTGAAGCGTATTAAGCCAGATGCGATTTTGGATTTCGCTACATTAACCGGGGCGGTCATCGTCGCGCTTGGTGATGATTGTACGGGGTACATGTCGAACGATCGATCGCTCGCGCGTGCTGTTGGAAAAGCGGCAAAGACCGCGGGGGAATTGTTCTGGGAGCTTCCGCTTTTTTCGCACTATGACGAAGCGTTGCGATCAAAAGTCGCAGACGTGAATAATACCGGCGGACGATCCGCTGGAGCGATCAAAGCCGGATTATTTCTCAAGCATTTCGTTGGGAACGTGCCATGGGTGCATTGTGATATTGCCGGACCGGTGTTTTGTGAAAAAGAATATCGCGCAGATATGCCATATGGTGGTACGGGCGTTGGCGTTCGTACGGTTCTCGCATACCTTGAAGATCTTGTGAATGAAAAGAAGATCGCCAAATCTTCCCCAAAGAAACGTTCGTAGCGACACATCTCTTTTGTTCCTCGTATGCGGTGTGGTATACTCTGTGCAATTCACACCCATGCTATGAACGTTACTGTCTATTCAACGCCTACGTGTCCGTACTGCAAGCTCGTAAAAGAGTTCCTTACGGAAAAAGAAGTTTCTTTTAAAGATGTCGATGTCGCGAGTAATCCATCCGCTGCCAATGAGATGGTAAAACTTTCAAACCAGATGGGTGTCCCTGTTGTGGATATCGATGGCCATGTCGTGGTCGGATGGAATAAGGATGCCATTGAAGAAGTTTTGGCGAACGCCAAGAGCGCCAAGAAGCCTGCTAAGAAAGCGAAGGAAACGGCGTAAGATTTACGCATGTATCAAAAGCCCCGATGTTCATCGGGGCTTTTGTTTTATATGTCGTGCCGAGATCAGGCCTTGCCGAGCGTTTCGGCTCCAGGTTCCCATTCCATTGGGCAGAGGTCTCCGCTCTGGATGGCTTTGAGGACGCGGAGAGTTTCCTTTGCGCTTCGTCCTACGGAACCGGCGCTGACAAGAGCGTACTGGATCAAGCCTTCCGGATCGATGAGGAAGAGTCCGCGTTCCGCGAGTCCGTCCTGTTCATTGTATACGTCGTAGTCTCTTGAGATCTGATGGGTGGTGTCTGCGAGTACGGGATACTTCACGTCAGGAAGATCGCGTTCAAACCATGCTTTGTGGGACCATTCAGAATCCGTTGACACGGCGAGGAGCGAGCAGTTGAGCTGTTTGAATTCTTCTTCGGCTTTTCCGAATCCTTTAATTTCCGTTGGGCACACGAACGTGAAGTCTCGAGGATAGAAGAAGAGCGCGACCCATTTCTTTTTGTAATCCGAGAGATTTACTTTTACGAATTCGCCATTGTGATAGGCGGTGACGCCGGAGAAATCCGGTGCTGGTTTTCCGATACGAATCATATATGTAGGGGTTAGAGATGAGTGGGGCATGAATCATGTCCCGTTTTTTTATTTATGCCTGTTTGGTTGCCTGGAGAAAGAGCGCATTTGCCGCTTTCCAGTTGAGATTTTTCCAGAAGTTTGCGATATACGTTTTGCGATCTGATCCCGTATCGATGAAATATGCATGTTCGTACACATCGAGCACGATAATCGGAAGGCATCCCCATACGCCACCCTGATTGTGGGCGTCACCGGTATAGACGCGTAATGCCTTCTCTTTCGTGTCCCAGGCGAGCACAGCCCAACCTCGAGCAGCCATGCCGCAGGCGCTCATGTAAGAGATGAAATTTTCCATGGAACCGAATTGCTCCGTAAGCGCATTGGCGAGTTCGCCTTGAGGCTTACCGTCTCCGCCAAGGACGTCGAAGTAGTACTCGTGGAGATAGACGCCGTTTACGGCAAATGTTTCACCGTCTTTCAATGCTCGAAGCGCAGAGTAGGTTTGATTGGCAGATGTGAGATCGCCACCGTGCTCAAGGGGATTGAGGGCGGTTTGAATTTCCTGTTTTTTTGCAACGTATCCCGCGTAGAGCTTGTCATGATGGATTTCGATCGTTTTTGGTGAAATGCCATCAAGAGGCTGTTGAAATGGGAGTGCTTGTAATTCCATAAGTATAGAAGATTAATTACCTAGCCATAGACAGGGTAATATGTTTGTTCAAAAAAGGGAAGGGCGATGATGCGGGGCATAGATCAGAGGAATTCGTATAACCCAAGCCTCTGATTCCCTCGTTACTTCTTCACTTCTTCGGAAGGGCCTTTAAGATATCGGCGTTCTTTGGCATGCCGGCTTTGTAGTAGAAGATGGTCCCGTCTTTGGCGATGCCTACAACGGTTCGCTTAATGATAAGTGTCTTAAAGAATTTTCGAATGGCACCGTATTGGGTGCTTACCTTTTTACCTTCGTCGATGAGAAGATGAAAGGGAAAATGGTAGGCATCCGAGAATGCGGTGTGTGATTGGGCATTCGCATGATTCACGCCAAAGATGTGGACATCGGCCTTTTTGAACGCTTCCCATTCGTCACGGATGGCACAGAGTTGCATGGTGCAACCCGGTGTCATATCTCCTGGATAGAAAAAGAGGAGAACAGGCTTCGTGGCAATGAGCTCGCGAAGCGAGACGGTATTTCCTTTTGCATCCTTTAAGGTGAACATTGGAGCGCGAGATCCCACGGTAAGTGGTTGGTGCTGCGTCATAGATGCGGTTGGTTATTTGCCAAACTACTTCCTTACAGAATATCATACATGGTATGAAAAACCAGGGGGCAGACAAAAGAGAGGTCGATGACGTCATCGAGGGGCGTCCGTGGTGGAAAAGCTGTTTAATCATTGTCGGGATTACGCTTGTCGTGCTTGTGCTCGTGAGCGTTGTCATGATCCGCTTCTTTAGCGGATCAGGTCCTCGTCGTGTGAAGGGGATTCCAGAGAATTTCCCATCGTCGTTCACGCTATTTCGTCCAGAAGGCATTCGTGACATCTATCTGTACACGGCTGCGGAAAAGCAGCGTCCATTAAAATTCGCCTCTTTACCGTTGCGGCTCATGGGGCGCGTATCAGGTGAGGCGACAACGATTGCGGATAAGATGGAGCGAGGGACGTCCGCGATTCAGAACGCGGATACGGTTTCTATTGAATGGGTAGATGTCGATACTTCCGTGCAGGACATTCTCTTGTTCTACGCAGGGTCCATGATGCAAGCTGGGATCTATGATCCTCAGGTTCGTGCCACGGATCAGGGCGATGTGAGCGAAATGATCGGGACGAGCGCGTTGATTAACGTGCATTTGTACGTTCTCGATGATCCGAAGACAGAAAAAGTCGATCAGGTCACCCTTTCCGTCGATTATCCTCCGGAGGCGAAAAAGTAGGGGATAGGTTCGTGCCAGGATGTAAAGATATTGAATAGACGACGCACCTCCTCTGATGCGTCGTCCTTGTGTGTTCTACGGAGTAGAAGTCGTATTAATCGCTTGCAAGGACATGGTCACGCGTCTCTTGTGACGTTGGTGACGGGGTAGGGATGCAGATTCCATGAGGGATCGATGGGGTCTTGTCTGTAATGACCTGTTGCGCAAATTGGAGTGCGAGCTGGTGTCCGGGAATCGAAGGCGATGTTCCTGGCTTTTCGAAAGGTGTCCAATCCATGGGTATGGGTCCCTTTATGTGAGTGGTTTGTAAGCGAAAAGAAAGAGCGAGGCTCTATGGTAGGAGAAGTGATGTTTTACGTCAATGGTGAGCAAAAAAATATTATGCGGCACGGCGTTTTTGAGGCTTTTGCGTTTTTTGATGGCGCTCCGAGGCGTGCATAGCTTTGGCGAGATTTGGAAAAAGGTAGCTGGTATACAATTCATCGCGAACGCGTCGGAGTTCTTGAAGTTTCTGTTCTTCGATTTTCCGGCGGCGATGATCGTACGCAGTCATGGCCTGGTACTCTTGGGATCCGTATTCGTATTCCACTTGCTCCAGGAATTGTTTGAGTTTGATGACTGGTCCGTATGTTGAAAGAATGTGCGGATTGGATGCTAGAAAACTGTGTGGGATGGACGCGTTTCCCGTCACGTCGTGCTCAAAGGCTGTTGCAAGTAATTGATAGCATTCCGCACGTTCTCGTCGAGCTTCTTCCCAATCATGCTGGTCTTCGGGAGATTCCGTCCATTCGTATTCCGTGCTTTCGATGGTTTTTGCGATCTGTTTGGCGGATGCCGTTGCTTCATCCTTTGATGGTTCGCTATTTTCTTTTGCGGTTGAAAGACGCCAGATGAGTTTTCGAATATGATCGATATGGTGTTGCCTCGCTTTTCGTTCAAGTGGTGTGAGCGCGGTTTGGTCTGTGTGGTATTTTGTTTTCGCTTCATCCAGGGCTTTGATCAGGGCGTACTCGCGTGCGTGTCGGTCACGGGCAGTGTCCGGTCCGAGAAGGTCTTCGCGGCGAATGTATCGAAAAAATGTTCCGATATCTTGAATCGATGGTGGGAGTTCGTCGTTTCCTTGTTCGGGCGTATGCAAAATGCGTTCTTCGCGCGGTTGCGGAGTTTGTGGTGGTGATGAGATGCCCCTCTCAAAAGCCATGGATAGGTATGTTATTGCGCGTCGGCGAATCGCTGCGGCCACTTCGGATCAACGTCGACTTGTAATTGCAAGAATATTTTATCACCTGTGACGCTTTCAAGCTCGCGTCGGACTGCTGTGCCGATTTCTTTGAGCTTCTGCGCGCCTTTTCCGATGATCATGCCCTTGTACCGTTCTTCGCTGGTCGTGATGACGGCGGTGATGCGGCGAAGCCTTCCGTCCCGTTCATCGCTTTCTACGTGGACGTGCACGGAATAGGGAAGTTCCTGATTGAGCGCCAAAAAACATTTTTCCCGGATGAGCTCCGAAAGCCACTGGCTATTCGTGAGGTCTGTGAGTTGAAGATCCGGGTAGAACGGTTCGCCTTCTGGGAGGAGTTCAAAAAGCTTATTGACGATGAGGTTGAGGTTCGCGCCGGTTCTTGCGCTGATTTCTACGCTTCCTTCCTGTCCAACATCGATCGCTCGGAATTCTTCAAGGTGGGGTCGTTGTTCTTCGGTAAGATCTTTTTTATTGACGGCAAGGATAATCGGTACATTCGCCGCCTTCAGCATTTTTTGAATTTGCGCTTCTTCTTCTCCTGGGGCTCGTACCGGATCTACGACGTAAATAATGGCATCGATACCATCCAGAGATGCCTTTACGAGGTCATTGAGTTTTTTGGAAACCGGATCTTTCTGTCCAAGAAAAAGACCCGGGGTATCCACGAACACGATTTGTCCTCGGGGATCATGTAAAACGCCACGGACCGGATGGCGCGTGGTTTGCGGTTTTGGACTCATGATCGCGACTTTTGATCCGATGAGTGCGTTTAAAAGTGTGGACTTGCCGACATTTGATCGTCCGGCAAGAATGACAAATCCAGATTTCATGCGTGCTGAATGTATCGTATATTACTGATATTGTCTATTGTAGCGTCGTCGCACACCAGTAATGGTCCGTTGACCATTGACCGTAGTACTGTCCGCCGAAACACGTGGTTGGATTCGTTGCTTGATTCATGCCCCAAGTGAGGACGGTGCCTGGAATCCATCCGGTCCCATCAAAGCTATAGAGGTAGGCATCGCCGGCATTTGCGGTGTTGTTTTCTGGATCGTCTGGGATTTTTGGAAGATAGGGTTTCAAAGCATTGTCGAGTACCGTGCATCCGTGTTGACCCGATCCCCAGCACGTACCCGCATCTCCATGTCCAAGACAGTAAAAACCAAGAGATGCGCTCGCGGGGCAGCCGAGCGTTGCTGGATTTGGAAATGACCCCGTCGCATCCTTGTAGAGCTGCATGGCGGTCATGATTTGTTTGACGTCCGAATACCTTCTCGCGTCTCGAGCTTTCAGTCGAGCGTTTCCAAATGAAACAACGGCGAGGGTTGCGAGAAGGCCGATGATGGCGATGACGACCAAGAGTTCGATGAGCGTAAAACCTGGAAGGTTTTTCTTCATGAAGACATGATACCAGATTTCAACGCCATCTTCACAACGACCTCTACGTGCGGCGTGTGCGGGAAGAGATCCAGTGCCGTGATATTTTTGATCTCGTACTTGGTTTTAAACTGTGTGAGTTCTTTGACCAGATGATGATAGTCGCAAGAGACGTAGATGATCGTCTTTGGGGATTTCTCAAGAAGCGTTTCAATGACGCGATGGTGCAGACCGGCGCGTGGCGGATCGACGATCACGACGTCTGCTTCGATATCTTTCCATGAAAGTTCTTCTGCTTTGCCGCTTTCGAAGACGCAGCGATCTCCAACCTCGTTCTGTTGGGCATTGATGCCTGCAAGTTCGATCATGTGCTTGTAGATCTCAAAGCCCGTTGCTTTGATATTCGGAAAACGTTGCGCCGCATTGATTGCGAAGAAGCCGAGACCGCAGTAGAGGTCTAGGAGGGTAGAGGGTAGGGGGGAGTGGGGAGTGGTGCTTACGAAATCCATGACGACATCTTGGAGTTTTGCGGCCATCAACGGATTCGTTTGGAAGAAGCTGTTGAGTTGAATCGTGTAGCGCGTGCCGTTTACGATTTCGTCGAATGTTTCTTTACCTTTGAGCGCGACCGTCGTGCGACCGAATGAAAGATCCGTGACTGCCGGGTTTTCGCCAAGGACGATGTTGTCCGCGAAACGATCGAGCTGATCCACGAGGTCTTTGCGGACTTCGTCAGAAAAACGTTCCAGGTCTTTCACGATGATCGCAATGAGGCGATCGTTCGTCTGTTTTCCTTCGCGCACGACGAGGTAGCGTAAATCGCCTTCTTGCCTTTTCGCATCCCAAGGCTTGAGTTCCGGGTGTTTCGCCATGAACCCACGGAAGGCCTCAAGGATTTTTGGCGCTTCAGGAGAAAGTAGAAGACAGTCTTTGAGATCGATGTAACGGTTCCAACTTCCGTATTCTTTTAATCCAACTTCGCCTTTCCAGCCAATGGCATAATCCATGCGATTGCGATAATAGAGTCGATCTTCTGCTGCGTGTCCATTCGCTGCGACGGTCGGAGGGCAGGGGATGATATGTTCCACGCGTTCGTCATGACCAGCTCCTTCGAGCGCATCGTTGATCATTTCCTGTTTGAAAGAAATTTGATCATCATAATTGATATGCGCCCAAAGCATGCCGGGATTATGAGGAAGACTCTTCGAAAGCGCTTCGGATCGTCGGGACGGTCCGGCGGAAAGCACGCGAACCAGGTTCGTGATCGAGCATCCCTCCTGACGCTTGATGAACGAAACCTCAACGGTATCGCCAAGCGTCGCGAACGGCACGATCACTGGACGATTGCCACCGTCGCCTTTTGGCGCGTCGAACACGCCTCGACCTTTTGCGTCAAAGCGCGTAATCGTTCCCTGCAAAATATCTCCGAATTTCATGCGCGAGTTATAGCGGATTTTTGACGGGATGTCCATCGTTTGATGCGAAATGCTCCTGTTCCAATCAACTCCCTGTTTCTCTCACCGGTTCGCCCATCTTGTAGTTCCCAAAGAAGGCGCTTGAAACGTCGTCCACGTTCTTGGCCCAATTTTTTCCGTAGAGCGTTGCCGCGGCTTCTGGAGTCGTGATCCAGCGCAGGATGCCACCTCGATCAACAGCATAGACGTTGGGTATAGATTCGACTTTGACCATTTTGGACCCTGGACGATACGTCACGTTCTTTCCGAGTGGAATCGCAGCCATCTCTTCATCGGAAATGATTTTGACCGTTGAGAAATCTTTATACCAGGTGAAGTACACGCGTTCATGCGGGAATGCGTGACGCTTGCCATCTGCGCCACAGTAGTACACGGCGCTCACGGATTTTGATCGAATGAGTGATCCGGAAACACATGGAGGCGTTGCTCCATCAATGGCGACGTATCCTTTGTCGGTATTGATGTCCGGCGTGGTTGATGTGGCGAGTGCGGGATCGAAATCGTACGTTGCCACGCGATTTAATGCTGCGGTAAGACTTGCATAGGGATTGATTGCCGTCCCGTCCGGGAGGCGAATTTCAAAATGGAGATGTGATCCGACGTTTTCGGCATTCCCGCTGTCTCCCATCCATCCTACGAGTTGACCTCTGGTCACTCGTGCGCCGCGTTCGATTCCGGGAGCGTAGGCGTATACGGTTCCGCCGTTCCCGTCATCCGTTCCTGGCGTATCGTTGTTGATATGGAGGTAGTGATAGGTGTAGCCGTCGGCATCTTGGATCGTAAGAGCATAACCCCATGATTCTTCCGGATCGTTGATGCTCCGCACGCGACCATCTACTGCCGCATAGAGCGGCGTCATTTTCGGTCCCATCAAATCGTTTGCCTCGTGGACGTGTCCGCTTCGGGCGTCGCCGAAGTCATTCGTGAAGGTGATCGTCTTTTCCGTAGGGAATGCGATTTGGCGAATTTCCGTTTCTGCCGCCTGCGTGTGCGGCGCCAAGATGAGGCTCATTCCGCCTATCACCAGGAGGCTGATAAGGCTGGGGAGGGGGAGTCTGAATTTCATAACGATTTGAGAATAGCATATTTTAAGAAGGGGTATGGGGAATGGGTCGTGGGAAGGTGTGTGACTCGGGGGTCGGGTCCGTCTTTCTTTTTTTCCAAAAATCAGCTAGGATGCCGGCAAATGGATGATATTCATCTCGTTGCCGTAAATGTACGATCCGCACTCAATGTCGGGTCGTTTTTTCGTACGGCGGATGCGCTTGGTGTAGCCAAAATATGGCTTGCTGGATACACGCCAACCCCAGAACATGAAGCCGTGCAAAAAACCGCATTGGGAGCGGAGAAAACCGTTTCTTGGGAGTCGATTCCTGATGTGATGGGGTGTTTTGAGCGATTGCGTAAAGAGGGATTGTCTATTGTTGGGCTGGAGTGTGGGGCGAATGGAGCCTATTTGCATCGATTTACCCCTACGTTTCCTTGCGCCCTCGTCGTTGGAAACGAAGTCGAGGGGTTGTCGGAGATGCAGCGTTCCGCCTGCGATGCTATCGTAGAGATCCCGCAATTAGGATCAAAAGAATCCCTCAATGTTTCCGTTGCGGCTGGCATCGCTCTTTGGCATTTTCGTGCCGCCACGCCACGCATGACCTCTTTTTTATGAGTACTCCAATGCTTTCCATTATTGTTCCAACGTTGAATGAGGCGGCAACCATCCCTCGTTTTATCCAATCGCTTCGTGCGCAGCGTTTCCAGGATTACGAATTGATCGTCGCGAACTCTCCGGCAACCGTTGATGGCACGGCGGATATTTGTCAGTCCCATGGATGCGTGATCGTGAAGGGAGGAAAAGCCGGTGAAGGACGAAATCGCGGAGCAGAAGTCGCTCGCGGTGAAATTCTTCTCTTTTTGGATGCGGATGTAGTGTTTCCAAATAGTCAGTTCCTGGAAGATGTGATCCAGGAATTTGAAGAGCGGCATCTTGATGTGGCCGCGCCGGACATCGCGCCGCTTTCGAATCGATTAATGGATCGAGCGGGGTATAATGCCTATAATTGGTACGCCAGATTTACGCAGCGTTTTTGGCCGCATGCTCCGGGGTTCTGCATGCTTGCGCGTCGAAGCGTTCATCGCATCATTAAAGGATTCGATGAAACAGTCGCTTTCGCCGAAGACCATGAATACGCACAGCGCGCGCATGCGCATGGATTCCATTTTGGGATTCTCGTAAAACCGGAGCCGATCCAAACGGATATGCGTCGATTTGAAAAAGACGGATGGGTAAAAACGCTTGCCGTCTATTTTTGGACCGATATTCGTATGAAGTTTTTTGGGCCGTATCGATACAAGACGCCGTTCACCTACAAGATGGGCGGAGAAGTCCCGGATGATTCAAAGAAATCTTCGTAAGCATGCTTAGTTTTTTACGTAAGCTCCTGCATCAAGAAACGGACGGTGTTGCCGCTGCGGCGTTTATCGTCGGTGCAGCATCTTTGGCTTCCCGTCTCGTTGGATTGCTTCGTGATCGCGTGCTTGCTGCAACGTTCGGAGCCGGAGACGTGCTCGATGCGTACTACGCTGCATTCCGCATTCCGGATTTTTTATATAATCTCGTGATTCTCGGCGCGCTTTCCGCGGCGTTCATTCCGGTGTTTACCGAATACATGGAAACGCGCACGAAGGAGGACGCCTGGAAACTTGCGAGCCGCATGCTCTCCATGGTCAGCGTGGTCATGGCCGTGGCCTGCGTAGGGCTTTTTCTGTTCGCTCCGCAAATCGTCCCGCTCACCGTTCCTGGATTTACCGGTGAAAAGCTCGGCATGACGATTACGCTTTCGCGCGTCATGCTGCTCTCGACGTTTTTTTTGGCGATGTCTGCGGTCATGGGCGGCGTATTGCAATCCCTTCGTCGATTCTTTGCCTTCTCCATTGCTCCCGTCCTTTATAATATTGGCATTATTTTTGGAGCTGTCGTTTTGGTGCCGATGATGGGTGCGGTTGGACTTGGTTGGGGCGTAGTGGTTGGTGCGTTATTCCATTTTCTCATCCAGGCTTTCGTTGCGCGTGGGCTTGGGATGCCTACTTGGGGGGCGTTGACGATTCGCGACGCTGGCGTGCATCGCATCCTCATGCTTATGGGGCCACGAACCGCGGGATTGGCGGTGGCGCAAATTAATTTGATCATCATTCTCGCATTCGCCTCGTCTTTGTCGCAAGGATCGGTGACGGTATTGAATTTCGCGATGAACTTGCAATACGTGCCAATCGGGCTTTTTGCGATTTCCTTTGCAGTCGCTGCGTTCCCGCAGCTCTCCCGATTCGCCGCCCCGCAGGATGCGGCCTCGTTCCGTAAAGCATTGCATGATGCCACGCGCATGGTTCTTTTCCTTATCCTTCCATCCGCAGCGATATTGATCGTGTTGCGTGCGCAAATCGTTCGCGTGTTGCTTGGGGCCGGAGCATTTGATTGGGATGCGACGATCCGTACGGCGGATGCCTTGGCGATTTTCGCGTTCTCCCTTTTGCCTCAAGCCTTGCAGCCGCTTTACGCTCGCGCGTTCTACGCGTTGCAGCAAACATGGACACCGTTTTTCATCGGCGTTGCTGCGGAAATCGTCAATCTCGTTTTCGCCTGGTTTTTTTACGTACGTTTCGGCGTCGCTGGTCTCGCTGCCGCTTTTTCGATTTCCGCATGGGTGGGCATGGGATTGATGTTTTGGCAGTTGCGACGAAAGCGCGGATCGCTCGGTTTACGATCGCTTTGGCCGTCGTATGGTACGGCGATCCTCGGGTCGATCGCCTTGATGGTTTCGGCCTACTTTGCGCGTACGGTGATTGGAACGTGGTATCCCTTGCGTACCCTTTGGCAGGTATCGCTCCAGGCAGGATGTGCCGCATTCGTCGGTTGCGCGGCGTTTATCGGCGTCGCGATCCTTTGCAAATCCCCGGAATGGAGAGAGTTGTCGGAAACGATTCGTCGGCGCGTATGGCGTAGGGCAAAAGTGACGGAAGGAGCGGGGGAGGCGCAGGGGGTGTAAGAAGAGGTTTGTCGTTTATGGCCGACGGTTTAGCGTCGGCTTTTTTTGCATGAAAGAAGTTATTGATATGTGGCGTATGTAGGCGTGAGTGGCAGCGATAGGCGCGCAGGTCGCGTTTATTATTTTATCTGCCATCTTTATCCTATGATGCAGAAAATAAAGCTTATTTTAGCCAAGAAATACGTTTTTATTCCTCTTTTGATCCTTGTGATCGGCGGGGGGTATTGGTATACGAAGAGCTCCGGTAACAAAGAGACGGTTCGATACGTCTTGGCTCAGGTGACGAAAGGGAGCGTGGTTACGACCGTAACCGGGAGTGGTCAGGTGTCCGGCGAACAACAGATCGAGATCAAGCCGGAAGTTGCCGGCGATATTACGAGTATCGTGGTGAAATCCGGCGATGAAGTGAAGGCTGGAGACGTTTTAATGACCATTGACGGGAAAACGGCGGTGAAGGCCGTTCGTGATGCATCGCTTTCGGTTCATGATGCGGAGCTCTCGCTTGCGGCAGCGAAGCTTTCTCTAAAAGAATTGACGGATCCGCCGGATGAATTGAAAGTCACGCAGGCCGAGAATACGTTGAACAAGGCAAAGCGCGATCTTGAAGATTTGAAGAAGGGTGCGAACGCATACGAATTGCGTAAGGCGGAACAGTCGGTTGAGAGTGCGGAAGAAAAAGCACGACTCACGCGTGACGGTTCCATGCCGCAAGACGTGCGGGATGCGTACGACGATGCTTCGTCGGATATCGCCACGATGTTGCAAACGTTTCAGGATGCGCTTGATAAGGCGGATGCGGTACTTGGCATCGATGAGGCGGGAAAGAATGATGCGTATGAACGATATATTTCGGGATTGAATACGAGCTTGCTTTCTAAGTCAACGCTTTCTTATTATGCCGCAAAGGCGAGTTTGAAGGACTTTAAAGCCGTTGCGGAAGATTTGAAGCTCTTTGACGAAGAGACCGCGAAGATCGATACGGCGTTGGCCGAGGCCCTTACTTGCGTTGAAAAGATGGAAGCGCTTTTGACGGACGTTGAAGCGGCTTTGAAATATTCGATCACGTCTTCATCGTTCACGCAGAGTTCTTTGGACTCCTTGAAGAGTTCGATTTCATCCGCGCGAACGTCTGTTTCATCGAAGACGAACGTGGTTTCAAGCGCGCGCCATGCGATCGAAGACGCGCAAACGTCGTACGCGGATGCTGGACGCAGTTTGCAGACCGCGAAAGACGTGTTGCAAGAATTGAAAGACGGGCCGGACGCATCTGAACTCGCCAGCGCGGAAGAGAAGGTGAAAGAAGCGGAATTGTCCTTGAAGGATCTGATGGCCGGTGCGACCGCTTCGGAGATTACGAATGCGCAGCAGTCCATCGCGCAGCGCCAATCGTCGCTTGAGTCCGCCCGGAATACGCTCGGAGATAAACAGGAGGAGCTTGCGTCGTATACCGTTCGTGCACCGTTCGACGGCAGGATCGCTGATGTGACGGCTACGGTGTACGGAAAAGCTTCAGCTTCGGAGTCTATTGCGACGTTGTTTACGAAGTCGAAGATCACGGAGATCACGTTGAACGAGGTGGATATCGCCAAGGTTAAAGTCGGGCAGCGCGCGACGTTGACGTTTGATGCGGTTTCCGACATGACGATCGTCGGTACGGTGGCGGAAGTCGATGAGATCGGTACGGTTTCGCAAGGCGTGGTGTCGTATGGCGTGAAGATCGCGTTTGAAACGGAAGGGGATACGATCAAGCCGGGCATGAGCGCTTCTGCGGCGATCGTGACGAACGCAAGCGTCGATGTGCTTACGGTGGAAAACGCTGCGATCCAGACGGATGTTTCGGGCGCTTCAACAGTGAGTCGCGTCACGGGCGTTGACGCGTCCACGGCGCTCTCGACGGATGGTGTTGAGCTTTCGAACGATCCTGAAATTGTCCAGGTTGCGACCGGATTGTCGAATGACGAACTCACGGAAATTTCATCCGGGCTTTCGGAAGGTGATTATGTCATCGTCCGAACGGTTCAAGGAAGTAGCGCCACGACGAAGACATCTGCAGCGACGAATGCGAGCAGGGGGAGCGCTGCTGGAGGCATGGGTGGCGTCATGATGATGGGTACTCCTCCGGGACGATAATCTATGATCGAGCTTTCTCATATCTGCAAGTCGTACGTGAACGGCGCGGAAGAAACGAAAGTTTTGCGTGATGTTTCGTTTAAGGTCGAAAACGGGGAGTTCGTGGCGATCATGGGGCCGTCGGGATCCGGCAAATCCACGTTGATGCATATCATCGGCGCGCTCGATACGCCGACGACGGGCACGTATACCTTGGATGATCGGGATATTTCGACGTGCTCGGAAGATGAACTCGCTTCTATCCGCAAAACGCGTATCGGATTCGTGTTCCAATCGTTTCACCTCCTCTCTCGATCGACCGTATTACGAAACGTGATGTTGCCGTTGATCTACGCGGGCGTGACGGATGGCGAACGCGAGCGTCGTGCGCGAACGTGTTTGGAATCCGCCGGTGTTCCGAAAAATCTCCATACGCATCTTTCGAACCAACTTTCCGGTGGGCAGATGCAGCGTGTGGCGATTGCGCGTGCGTTGGTAAACGACCCGACGCTCATCCTTGCGGATGAACCGACGGGAAACCTTGATTCAAAAACGGGTGACCACGTGCTTGGAACGTTCCAGGATCTTCACGCGCAAGGTCGTACGATCGTGTTGATTACGCATGAACCGTATGTGGCGGAACACGCGGAGCGGATCATCGTGGTTCGCGACGGCCAGATCGTGCAAGATCAAAAAAATCCTCATCCACGAAAAGTCAGCGTTGCAACTGAAGAATCTTCGTAATTTCTTTTATGCATTTCATTGACCAGGTCGAAGAGATGGTTCTGGGCGTGACCGCAAACAAGGTCCGCTCGGGTTTAACGATGCTTGGCATCGTGATCGGCATCGCGTCCGTGATCGCCATGCTTTCGGTCGGACAGGGAACGAAGAAGCAGATCGAAGACAGTATCTCTTCGATCGGATCGAATCTTTTGCTCGTGATGCCGGGAGCGCAGCGATCCGCTGGAACGGTCGTCCGTTCCGCCGGCGGTTCGGCGAAGACGTTAACGATGAGCGATGCGGAAGCGTTGAAATCCATCCCCGGCGTCAAAGCCGTGGAAGCGGACTCCTCTTCGCGCGTACAGGTGACGACAAAGGGTTCGAACACGAATACGCAGGTTATCGGCACCACACCGGCGTATACCTCCGTACGTAATGTTTCCATGGATACGGGAACGTTCATCACGCAGGCACATATCACATCACGTGCAAAGGTGGCGGTGATCGGTCCGACGGTCCGCGATGATCTTTTTGGCGAGAACGCGACGGCTATCGGGCAGCGCATCCGCATTTCGGGCATGGAGTATACGGTCATTGGACTGACGAAAACGAAAGGCGGTTCTGGATTTTCAAACGCGGACGATGCGATCTATATTCCGCTTTCTACGATGTCTGCCTATATCTCCGGAAGCGAATACGTCAGCACGATCGGGGTTCAAGCGGAGAGCCAGGAGGTGATGACCACGGTTCAGGAATCGATCAATGCTCTTCTGCTTCAACGTCATAAAGTAACGACCGCAGATTTCAGCGTGATGAACCAATCCGATCTCGTAAGCACGGCTTCAAGCGTCACCGGAACATTGACGTTGCTACTCGCGTCCATTGCCGGCATTTCGCTGCTCGTCGGCGGCATCGGCATCATGAACATGATGTTAACGACGGTAACGGAGCGTACGCGTGAAATCGGTCTTCGAAAAGCGATCGGTGCCCGTAGTCGGGAAATCATCGTTCAGTTTTTAGGCGAGGCGATGATCGAAACCATGGTTGGCGGCGCGATCGGTATCGCATTAGGCTACGGCATCTCGAAGCTCATTTCTACATTCGCATCCATGGAAACGGTGGTTCCGATGTGGGCGGTCGGGTTGGCCTTTGGCGTATCTACGGGGATCGGACTCGTCTTCGGATATTATCCCGCCCGCCGCGCGTCACGATTGAATCCGATCAACGCGTTGCGGTACGAGTAGAGGCGGGGTTTTCTCGTCCACCCCGAGATTGAAAGAAGTTCTTGTTTATTCACGTATCATATCCGTAACCCTATTCTATGAAACAACAATCAATTATTATTTTGGTGATCGCGTTCGTCGTTGTGGCGGGCGGCTCGTTCTATGGCGGGATGCGGTACGGCTCGTCGAAATCAATCAAGTCGCGTAGCGCTGGTGGACAGATGATGGGGCAGGGCCTTCGTGTCGGCGGCGGTGCCATGGGCGCGAGAAACGGCGGCGGATTGAATGCCACGAACGGTGAAATCACTTCGAAAGACGAGAAGAGTTTTACCGTGAAGTTGGCTGACGGCAGTTCCAAGATCGTGCTTTTCTCCGCGTCGACGACGGTTGGAGAGATGACACAGGGGTCTATGGACAGCCTCACGCCTGGCAAAACGGTTATGGTGATGGGAAAGACGGGAACGGACGGGAGTATCACTGCTACGATGGTCCAGATTCGCGCTGCAGGCGATAGCGGCGTGGGCGGTCCATTCGGTGTGCCGCCATCAGGTGAGCGTCCAACGGGCGATCAAGCTCCAACCGCAGCTCCCGCGCAGCAATAAAGCGTGACGATAGGGATGAAGAGATCGCTCCAATACGGGGCGATCTTTTTTATAAAATTTTATAGCCCAGCGTCTCAAGAAGAGTGCTGGGCTATTTGTATACGAGTTTTTTTGTCGTTGCTGTTACGAGGAGAATTTTGCTCCGAAGAACAGCGATTCGGCTTCGTCTTGATTCGTGACGCTGTGCCACTGGTTGATACGAGTGGCAGTAAAGGCGTTCTCGGATAATGTGACGCGTCCGATTTCCTGTCGATGTTCATCCAGAAGTGTGACGATCGCCCCGTTTCCGGAGAAGTAGACTTCTCCGTCATTCGTGTGTCGATGGAGAGGAACTCCTGCTTTTGTGCGAATGGCGGCGTATGACGTTGGTTTGCCGCCAAGGTTCTTGATGATCTCTTGAATGCTCGTCGGTAATTCTTCGACGGACATCTGTTGAACTTCCACGTTCGGAAGTGTGGGATGCGGTTCGAAAGACCCCGAGGATGCTTGATCTAGGCGTTCCTGCTCTTCGTCGGAAAGTTCGATGGTTCCGTATTGCTTTACGGGTTCTTGCTCTTGAGAAACAGGTTGTTCAGCGGAGAAGGGGGATTCGTAGGGCATAGCGGTTCCTTTGATATTGGTTTTTCTTGAGGGCAGCCTAACACAAGGGGGGTTCTCTTGTGAATGGCGGGCGATGTTCATTCCTATGCGGGCCTAAATCTTGCTTTTTCTCCTATTTTCGCGTACGATCCGTGCACTCATGGATCAGTCCCACATCCGAAATTTCTGCATTATCGCGCATATCGATCACGGCAAGTCCACGCTTGCCGATCGTTTGCTTGAAATCACCGGGACCATCGATAAGCGGAACATGAAGGAGCAGATGCTTGATACCCTGGAACTCGAGCAGGAGCGCGGGATCACGATCAAGCTTCAGCCTGCGCGCATGAAATATGTGGGCAAGGCGGATGGAAAGGAATACCAGTTGAATTTAATCGATACCCCGGGACACGTTGATTTTTCCTACGAAGTTTCGCGTTCGCTCGCGGCCGTGGAAGGAGCGATCCTTTTGGTCGATGCCACGCAGGGCGTTCAGGCACAGACGATCGCGAATTTATATCTCGCCATCGAGCAGGGTTTGGAGATTATTCCGGTTTTAAATAAAATCGACCTTCCGAATGCGGACGTTGATCGTCGCGCGGAAGAGTTGATGAAATTGATCGGATGTACGCGCGATGAGATCCTTACGGCGAGCGGAAAAACGGGCGAAGGCGTTGATCGCGTGCTTGAAGCGATCGTCGCACGTGTTCCGTCCCCAAAGGGCGGAGGCCACGAAGCGTCGCGCGCACTCATCTTCGATTCCAAGTACGACGACTATCGCGGCGTGATCGCCTACGTTCGTGTGGTCGATGGCATGCTCACGAAACGCGACCAGGTGATTTTTATGGCTACGGGCGCAAAGGGTGATGCGCTTGAAGTCGGATTCTTGAATCCGGGTTTGCGCGAAACGCCGACGATCGGAACAGGGGAGATTGGGTATATCGTCACGGGATTGAAAGACATTTCCCAGGTACGCGTCGGTGACACGGTGGCGTTGGCAAAAGACGTCTCACGCACGAAAATGCTCGAAGGGTATAAAACCGTGAAGCCAATGGTGTACGCGGGTATTTTCCCGAAAGCTGCGGATGATTACGATAAGTTGCGCGATGCCATGGATCGTTTGCGTTTGAATGATGCGGCGCTCTCTTTTGAACCGGAACATCATTCTGCACTCGGATTTGGATTCCGTTGCGGCATGCTTGGCATGTTGCATCTCGAAATCGTCACGGAACGATTGTCTCGGGAGCATCATCTTGATGTCGTCGTGACCACGCCGTCCGTGGCCTACGAAATCACTCGAACGAATGGTGACGAAGAAACGATCACGTCTCCGCTTGATTATCCTGATCCATCATCCGTTCGTGAAACGCGCGAGCCGTGGGCGAAAGTCGATATCGTGACCCCGTCGGAATATTTCGGAAGCGTGATGACGATTGTTACGGATCGTCGTGGGCTCTTTATCACCACCGAATGGTTGGATCCAACGCGCGCGATCATGCATTTTGAGATGCCGCTCGCTTCGGTAATCGTGGATTTTTACGATCGTCTCAAGAGCGCCACGCAGGGCTACGCTTCGCTTAACTACGAAGTCGCGGATTTCCGCGAAGCGGATATCGTTCGATTGGATATTTCTGTTGCAGAAGATCCGGTGCCGTCGCTTTCAACGCTCTTGCATGAATCCGAAGCGCAACGTCGCGGACGCGAAATCGTTGAGACGCTCAAAGAGACGCTCGATCGTGCGCAATTCGTGATCAAAATCCAGGCGATGATCGGCGCAAAGGTGGTCGCATCCGAACGTCTCACGGCTTTCCGCAAAGACGTGACCGGATACTTGTACGGTGGCGACGTCACCCGTAAAATGAAGCTCTTGGAAAAACAGAAAAAGGGAAAAGCTAAGATGATGGCCATGGGTAAAGGCAAAGTGGATATTCCGTCGGATGCCTTTATCAAGGTTTTGAAACGGAGAAGCTAGGGTGGGTTTGAATGATTGAATCTTCCCCTTGAAATATCTAAATGCTATGACGAATCCCCCGAATAAAAAGAAAGGAGTTATCAAGCAAATGCTGTGGAAAACGCTCGTGATTTTCGTGGCGCTTTCGATGATTTTTTCCATGGTCTTGCCGTTCGTACAGATCGGGCAGTAAAAAGAGTTGAGTTGACTGCGAAAGGATTGATTAAGGAGGGATACTCCTTAATCAATTTTTTTTCTGTTATACTCTCCTTATGCAGAAGCGCGGTTTCACGCTTATCGAGCTCCTGGTGGTCATTGCGATCATCGGCGTTCTCTCAACGTTTGCGGTTGTGCAGCTTTCCGGATCGCGAGAAAAGGCTCGTCTCGCGAGCGGATTGAGTTTTGCGCGGACGGCATTAAATGCCCAGGGTTCGGATGCGATCGGTGTATGGGATCTTGATGAAGGATCTGGCACAACCGTGGCTAACCGTTTTGGAACGGGTGCAGCGGGAACGATTACCGGTGCGACATGGGTTACGGATGGTCCGGATGGAAATCCGGCGCTTCGTTTTTCCGCTACCGGTCAAAACGTTTCACTCGGAACGATCACGTTGCCTCAACGCGTGACGGTAGCGGCTTGGATTCGGACGACAAGCGGTGCGCAAATCCCATTTTTCAGCAATCGAGGGAATGGTCTTTTTCTTGGCGTGAGTAGTGGGCGTTTATTCGCGTATTACAATACGGGGACTCCGGTAGCCCAACAATCGGCGGCAGCGGGTATAAATGATAATAAATGGCATCATGTCGCATGGAGCTCGGACGGCGTGGTTACGACGATGTATATTGATGGGAAAAAGGATAATTCGATAGCTCAAGTCCGCGTTCCGGAGTCCGGGGCAGCGTATATCGGCTACGATGTTCCGAATGGAACCTATTTTAACGGAAGCGTTGCGCGATTTGCGGTGTATTCTGATAAGCTCGCTTTGAAGGACATTGAACGAATGTACGCGGAAGGTCGTGAGCAGTTCATGGCGAGCATGAGCCGATGAGTTCGTATTTCTTGCCTGCTGTTTGCGTGCATGCGACGATGCGCCACATGCAAAAGCGATGGAATATTCTTGAAACCCCGCCAGCGGAATTCATAGCAAGTTGTGGGGAGGCGCATCCGGTTGTTGCGCGATTATTGTGGCATCGAAATATTCGAACCCCGGAAGAGATCAAGGCATTTTTGCGGCCGTCGTTTGAAGAGCATGTCCATAGCCCGTTTTTATTTTCGCAGATGGATGCAGCGGTGAAGCGGATTCTATTAGCGTTGGAAAAAGGGGAGCGCATCATTGTTTTTGGCGATTATGATGCGGACGGTTTAACCGGTTCCGCCACGATCCTGACGACGCTGCGCCAGATTCGTGCGGCGTTGTATCCGTCTGCGGAAGAGCATATTTCTTTTTACGTTCCGCATCGCGACAAAGAAGGGTATGGATTGCAGATGTCGCAAGCGGAGCGGTTTGCGAAGGATGGAACGCAGTTGATCATCACGGTTGATTGTGGCATTTCCTGCGTTCAGGAAATTGCGCATGTCCGGGCGCATGGCGTTGACGTCGTCGTGGTTGATCATCATCAATTCGGAGAAGTCTTGCCGGATGCGATTTTGATCCATCCGTCTATTCCAGGCGAAACGTATCCGTTTCCGTTCCTCGCTGCAGTTGGCGTGGCGTGGAAGGTTGCGAGCGCGCTTATTTTGCGAGCGCGTGAACTTGGGGCGAGTTTGCCCGAAGGCTGCGAGAAGTGGTTATTGGATTTGGTTGCTATTGCCACGGTGACGGATATGGTTCCGCTTGTGGGAGAGAATCGCGTATTGGAGCGGTACGGATTGATGGTCTTGAACAAGACGCGACGTCCGGGATTACGGGCACTGATTGGGACGAGTGGTTTGACGCCCGGCACGATTACGGCAAGAGACATTGGATTTGTGATCGGTCCGCGCTTGAATGCGCCGAGCCGCATGGATCACGCGGCGATCGGGTTGGAATTGCTTACCTCGACATCCGATGACGAAGCGTTCCGGCTTGCAAACGAACTCGAAGCCTTGAATCGGGCGCGCCAGGAAGCGATGACGCTTATGATGCGCGAAGCGGATGATCTCCTTACGTCGTTTTCGGAAGATGCGCCGTTGCACGTGTTGTGGCGCGATGACTGGTCTCCGGCGCTCGTCGGACTTGTTGCCGGGCGCGTGGCGGATCGTTATGGCGTGCCGGTGATTGCGATCGGCAAACACGGCGGGCAGTGGATTGGTTCCGGTCGTTCCATTCCGTCGTATGACATCACCGAAGCTGTGAAACGGGCCGGGGAGGGTCTTCTTACGCGATCTGGCGGTCATGCGCAGGCCTGCGGCTTCGCGTTTACCGAAGACGAGTATCTTCCTGTTTTTGCCGACCGTCTGCGGAAAGATGCGGCAGAGTTGATTAGCGAGGCTGATCTCGGTCCATCGATGGATGTCCATGCGGAAGTCACGCTTCGAGAGATCGATTGGGTTCTTTTAGAGGAATTGGATCGATTGGAACCGTATGGCATGCATAATCCTTCGCCGCTTTTCGTGGTGCGAAACGTGGAAGTCGTTTCTTCGTCAACGGTTGGAAAAGATGGTAAGCATTTGCGTCTCACGGCGCGTTCTTCGGATGGCGTTACTCGCCCGTTCATTGCTTTCGGATTTGGTCATCGCGTAGGCGAGGCCATGCATCGTACATATTTGGATATCGTCTGTACGATCGCTCCAACGGAGTGGAATGGACGAAAAGATATCCAGTGCAAGGTGGTGGATTTTCGACAGGCCTAAGACGAGCAGGCCTTACATACCTTCTACCTACTACTCACCCTCATTCCTGCTACACTCTATCTTATGCACATGCGAGAATTGAATTTACGAATTTTTACGGACGGCGGAGCTCGGGGGAATCCCGGTCCGGCGGGAGCTGGCGCGGTGATCACGGATGCGGATACCGGCGAGGTGTTAAAAGAATTGTCGAAGTATCTCGGTGAAACCACGAATAATCAAGCGGAATACGCTGCGGTGATCATGGCGCTTGATGAAGCGTCTAAGATGAATCCCGATAGCGTGATGGTCGTTGCGGATAGTGAATTGCTCGTTCGACAGTTGACCGGGATGTATCGTGTAAAGAATGAAGGATTAGCAAAGCGATATGCGGAAGTGCGTGGGTTTGAGATGCGTATCGGAAAACCGGTGCGATATCGTCACGTTCTCCGTGCGCAGAATAAGGCGGCGGACGCATTGGCGAATAAAGCGATGGATGAAGGAACGAAGGGAAGGGGAGAGGGTCGTGGGGTATAAAATTTTTCCACAACTTTCGCTTTATGATCCTTGTCCCCCTTTTAAGCTCTCCGCTTTGGGGAGCGAGTGTGGTATGATAGTTTAAACTCTATGAAACGTACGTTACGCAAGTTTCGTTTCAATTTTTTTGCCAGGTCTCGCGAGAAAAAAGCGATTCGTCACCACCATCAGGTTGTGGGCGGATTCGTCGTTGTCGCGGCGATTCTCGCGATCGCAAACATCGCCGTTTTATTAACGCCGACGTTCCGTGTCTCTGCTACGTCTACGGATAACGTGCAAGGATGGGTCTGGAGCGCCCAGGGCGGGTGGCTTTCCATGAACAACATCAACCCGGAAGCGCCTAGTGCATATAGCTGGGGTGTGAATATCGACCCGACGACTCGTGTTATGACTGGCTTTGCCTGGTCTCCGAATAACGGATGGGTTTGTTTTGGGTCTTCTTGCACTGCATCGTGTCCAGGAACGACTCCGGCCGGTGGACTGCCAGCCGCGAGCGCGGATGCGTCCGGGAATATTTCAGGTTGGGCGAAGTTTTGCTCTTTGGGAACGGAAGGATGGATTTCTTTGAACTGTTCCAATATGGCTGAGTGTGCCACGAGCAACTACAAGGTAAGCGTTAATTTTTCAACGGGTCTTTTCACGGGTTGGGGATGGCATTCGTCTACCGGGAACAGCGGTTGGGGATGGATGGATTTTTCCCGCGTGACTATGGGTGCTGGTGTTGAAAGCGCTGCCTCAAATCCAGTGCTCTGTCGAAACGGATTAGATGATGATTTGGATGGAAAGATCGACTGTGCGGATACGGGTTGTATGTATCAAGAGCCGACTTGTCCGGCAACGGAAGTGAACTGTGCCTTGATCGGCGGTTCGAATTGTTGTGCGAACGGGGTGAATGACGACGGGGATGCTCAGATCGACTGTGCGGATACGGGAGTGGGTGATTGTTCGAGCCAGATCCAGTGTCAGCCGGAAGTATGTACGGACGGTATCGATAATAACGGCAATAGCCAGATCGACTGTGACGATTCTCAGTGCGTCGGTAAGCCGGGCTGTGAAGTTTGTAATAACGCACCAACGGATGACGACGGAGACGGTGACATTGATTGCGCGGATAGCGATTG
>JAHBAS020000014.1 GCA_018499965.2 Candidatus Uhrbacteria bacterium | reverse complement strand
TTACGGACTTACGGACTTACGGACTTACGGACTTACGGACTTACGGACTTACGGACTTACGGACTCATTTCATGCTAGACTGGTACCTATGAGTTTCGTACGCCGTATCGTTGCCGTTTCTTTCGTGTTGCAGGCTTTTTTGCCGGTAGGTGTTTTTGCGCAAATGACGAATGATCCACTTGTTTCTGACCAGTGGTTTTTGTCGAAAATCCAAGCTTCAAAGGCTTGGGGAGTGACGACCGGGTCGTCTAACGTCATCGTAGCTGTTATCGATACGGGCGTAGACATCATGCATGAAGATTTGAAGGAGAACGTTTGGACGAACCCGGGGGAGATTCCGGAGAACGGGATTGATGACGATGGTGACGGGTTGATCGATGACGTGCATGGATGGAATTTCATCGATCAGACGAATGACGTATCGCCGCATCGCGTGACGAAGTCAACGGAAGAAAGTATCGCGCATGGCACGATCGTATCTTCGCTTATTGGTGCTAAGGGTGGCAATGGTCGTGGCATGGCCGGGGTCGCTTGGAACGTTCGCATTATGCCGATCGTCGCATTAGACGCTGAGGGGCAGGGGCCGACGGATGATGTGGCTCTGGCTATTCGATACGCTGTGGATCGTGGAGCGCAGATCGTAAATCTGAGCATGGAGGGTCCGCTTATGGAGGATGCGCTTGGTGATGCGATTGGGTACGCTGCGGATCATCGGGTGCTCGTTGTGACTGTTTCGGGAAACGCTGAGCTGGAATCCGGAAACGATCTTTCCATAAGGCCTGTATATCCGGCATGCGTAGACGTTCATCGGTCTTCACTGATGACGGTCAGTGGGACGGATAAACATGATCAAAAGTCGTTATATGCGAATTACGGATCATGTGTAGACATCGCCGCGCCAAGCGTTGACATGTTGGCGGCCGAGCCCGTGTTAACGGATGATGAAATTTTCGTGTCAGGGTATAGCCAAGGATGGAGCGGAACGTCATTAGCTGCTCCATTGGTAAGCGGTGCGGCGGCATTGTTGAAATCCATGCATCCGGATTGGTCGCCGTTACGCATGAAAAAACAACTCATGCAAACAGCTGATCCGATCATGGTGGCTGAAGAAGCGTATCGTGGAAAAATGGGTAGTGGTCGATTGAATGTGGGTTCGGCTTTAACTGTGGAGCTGTTACCGGAATCGTTTGATGTTCTTGCAGCGCAACGAGGTAGTACAACTGTCGTTTCGTTGGTTTCGTCGTCTACGCAGGTGATCTATCCATTCGGGAAAGAGGATGTGCGTGGAGCGCATGCGGCCATCGGTGATAAGGAAAATGACGGTGAACCGGAAATCGCCGTGGTCCCTGCTTCGGGAACGTCCGCGGATTTCGTCCTCTACGCCTCTGATGGCAATGAACTTGCTCGCCTTGCGCTTCCGGGTTTACTCGTCGATGGCGCGACCGTGGCATCGGTTGCGGGCGGATATGTGGTTGCGGATGCGAATGGTGGCGCTGCCTGGGGGATTGATGCGGATCTCGTGATCCGACGCTTCTATCCGTATGAAGCGCATTATACAAATGGTCTTGATCTTTTGACTGTACAGCATGCTGCGGCATTTGCGCCTCGGCAAGGGGGCGGAAGGCTCGTGATTTCGGATGTTCGCGGCAAGCAGCTCGTATCGGCTTTCCCTTTTGGAACCGAGCCGGATGGACGATGGTCCCTTGCACGCATGGACGCCTCTGACGGGTCGTTTATCGTTTTTAGTGGCCCAATGGGCAACAAGCGTGTTAGCGTAGAGGCGATGGGGCAACTCGGATGGACGCCGGTTTCATTCGATGATCTCTCTGTCTCTCGTATTACGCTTTCGTCCGGCATGCGGACACAAGACCCAATGATTCAATCGTATGGAACCTGGAGCAGTACCCAATAATATCCATCAAGAAAACGGACCGACTTCGCTTTCGAAGCGGGGGCTCATTGCCTTCGTGAGAGATTGTTGTTACGGCGAGTGCGATGTCATGCTCGGCTCGTTTTGCGTGAAGCGGAGCTACGTGAATGAGCTTTGGAGGATTTTTAAGTATGGCGTGGTCGGTGTGCTATGCCTTGGCATCCACGTCGGTTTGTATCACTGGATGTCCCGTGTAGTCTGGGAGTCTGGAAATCGCACCGTGCAATACGCGCTCGCATTAACCGGATCTGCGATGGTGAATTTTACCCTTCATCGCTTGTGGACTTTTGCTGTGAGTACATTCAATCTTTCCATGATTTTGCGATACGTCAGCGTGATCGGATTGAGCATGGCGATGCAGAGTCTCGTTTTTCATATCTTGGTTGATACGTTGCATTTTTACGATTACATTGGATTCGTCGTCGCTTCTGTGGCAGCGGTCTTTTTCCAGTATCTTCTTCATCGACTCTTTACGTTTAAAGAACCGCGGAAGGTGGGTGCGTAGGTCTTGGTTTTTTTAAACCTTTCTTCTGCGGCTCGCTCGTTGTATCATACGGAGCGATATGCCAGACCAGCCCATTTTTGAAAAGAAGAACATTCTCGTAACCGGAGGAGCCGGTTTTATCGGTTCGCATCTCTGTGAACGATTGTTAAAGACAGGTCGTGTGATCTGTATGGATAACTTCGTGACGAGTAGCGAACAGAACATCGACATGCTCTTGAAGAATCCGGATTTCGAGTTTATCCGTCATGATGTGAACCAGCCGTTCGATCTCGATGCGTTTCCGGAACTCGCGCGTTTCAAGATGCAATTTCAGGGTGTGCAGGAAATTTATCATCTCGCATCGCCCACGAGTCCGAAGAAGTTCGACCAATTCCGCATGCAGACGCTGTTTACGCATTCGATCGGCATCAAGAACGTGTTGGATGCCGCGGTGAAA
The DNA here is from genome assembly GCA_018499965.2 of Candidatus Uhrbacteria bacterium. Taxonomy (GTDB): domain Bacteria; phylum Patescibacteriota; class Patescibacteriia; order 2-12-FULL-60-25; family 2-12-FULL-60-25; genus 2-12-FULL-60-25. The sequence continues at coordinate 4,723 of JAHBAS020000014.1, read as the reverse complement.
TATCGCGCGAAGGTTCTTTTCACCTCCAGTTCCGTGGTCTACGGACCTCGTCCGGCAGACATGCATTCCTTCGAAGAGCATGAGATGGGAACTGCGGATACGCTTTCACCGCGTTCGTGCTACGACGAAGGAAAGCGTTTTTCCGAAGCTGCATGTGCCACGTACGCGCTTGTACACGATTTGGATATCAAGATCGCGCGTATTTTTCGAACATATGGTCCGCGTATGCCGCTTTTTGATGGGCACATGATCCCGGACTTCATCCTTAATGCTCTTGATGGAAAGGCGTTGGAAATTTTCGGGGATGAAACGTTCCGCACTTCGCTCTGCTATGTCGATGACTGCGTGGATGCGTTGATGAAATTGATGGACGCTTCAAAAGGGATCGGACCGGTGAACGTGGGTTCGGATCAGGATATTCCTATCGTGGACGTGGCACAGCGTATTTTGGAAATGACCGGATCAGGATCGAATATTTCGTTTGAGCCGCCATTGGAGTTCATGACGCAGCTTGGTTTACCGAGCATCGCAAAAGCCAAAGATCGACTCGGCTGGTTACCGCTCGTTACCTTGGATGAAGGATTGAAAAAGGTGATTGATTACACGATTGCGCATAAGCATTTGTTAGCCTTTAGGCCGAAAGCGTAGGAGGTTGGAGGGGTGGGTCTCAAACCCGCCCCCTCCTTGGATTTTTAAGCCAAATGTCGTAAGCTCTTGCCATGCGTGTTTTTGCCGTTATTCCGGCTTGGAATGAGGCCCCGCGGCTTGGCGGTGTGCTTGAGGCGATCCGTCCATACGTTGACGGCGTGGTTGTGGTTGACGACGGATCCGTGGATGATACGTCCAGCGTGGCTCGTGCAGGTGGCGCGATTACGCTTCGACACATGATGAATCGCGGTCAGGGCGCGGCGCTTCGTACGGGTACGGAGGCGGCGTTGCGGCTTGGGGCGGATATTATCGTGCACGTGGATGCGGATGGGCAACACGATCCTTCCATGATCAAAACACTCGTGGATCCTATTCGTGAAGGAGAAGCTGATGTCGTTTTTGGTTCTCGGTTCTTAGGAATCGATCCAACGGGAATGCCGAAGATTCGCCGCATGTATTTTTGGGCAGCGAAACTTTTTAATACCTATGTCGTTGGGATTTCTCGTCGCGTAACAGATCCGCAAAGCGGCGCGCGAGCCATGTCTGCAGCAGCGGCGAAAGTGATTGATTTTCGCCAGGATTTTTCTGCCCACTGCTCGGAAATCCTTCGTCTCGTGACGAAATCGAATCTTCGATGGAAAGAAGTTCCGGTTCACGTTCGCTACACGCAAGAGACATTGCAAAAGGGCCAGAAGTTTACGGAAGCGTTTCGTATTCTTTGGCACCTGCTTATTCGCGGAACGAAATAATAACATGCCTATTCAATATTTTCTCTTGGTCGCCATCGCTGTTGCCGCATTTATCGTGTGGAAGCGTTTTCGTGAGGGGGTCGTTGGATTGCGCGAAGGGTTGTTATGGTCGCTCATTTGGATCGGCGCCGCTGTGGTGGTCTTGTTGCCTGATACGACGTCCGTGCTCGCACGTTTTCTTGGCGTCGGTCGTGGCGTGGACGTGGTGGTATACGGAGGGATCGTTTTGCTTTTCTTTCTCGTGTTTAAATTGTTCGTCCATCTCGATCGCCTCGAAGCCAAGATGACGGACCTTGTCCGTCAAGAAGCTTTGCGCGGATTGGATGAGAAAAAAGGATGCTGCGGTGGTTGCGCGAAGAAAGAGGATTCCGCCGTATGAATCGCACGCCAACCGTAGACGTGATCGTCGTCGCATGGAATCATGCGCGTTTTGTCGATGCGTTATTCGATGGCTTGGCATGCATGGATTATCCGCGTGAAGCCGTGAACGTTTATATCGTTGATAATGCGTCGACGGATGGAACGGCGGATGTGATCCGTGCGCGTATGGATCGCGATGAGGATATGCCGAATGTCTTTTTCCTCCCGCAGGAAAAGAATCTCGGGTTCGCCGGTGGAAATAATGTCGTAATGGAACATACGCAAGCGGAGTACGTGTACTTATTAAATCCGGATGCGGCGTTTGAGCCGTCGACGCTTCGCAAGGCTGTTGAGATCGCTGAATCCCATTCGAATGCCGCGAGCGTGCAATCTCTTCTCGTATTGGCGCAGGACCCTTCCACGATCAATTCGATCGGCAATGACATCCATTTCGCAGGTCATGGGTATTGTCGCGGATATTTGCAGCCTCGCTCGTTCGCGTCAGCGGATGCGGCATCGATCGCGTACGCGTCTGGCGCAGGCGCGTTGTATCGCGTGAGCGCGTTGCGCCACGTCGGGCTTTTTGATGAAACGTTGTTCGCATACCATGAAGATTTGGAATTAGGCTGGCGCTTTTTGATCGCGGGCTACGATAATCTCTTGGCGGTCCAAAGCGTGTTGCAACATCACTACGAATTTTCCCGTTCGATCAGCAAGTGGTATCTCATGGAGCGGAACCGCGGCATCGTGGTTTTGACGATGTATCGATGGGGGACCTTGCTTCTCTTGTTGCCTGGATTGCTCGCGATCGAACTTGCCACCTGGCTGTTTGCCATCAAAGGAGGATGGGCATCCCAAAAAGCAAAAGCGATCGGGTGGTTCTTTTTCCCTTCTTCGTGGGGTTATCTCCTCCGAAAACGAAAAGAGATCGCTCGTCTTCGCAAACGATCAGATCGAGAGATCTTAAAACACTTCGTTTCCGGCATCGAACATCAAGAAACGAATTCGAGTTTCATGTCACGCGTCGCGAATCCACTCATGAAGGTTTACTTTGGAATCGTGAAAGCGCTTGTGCGGTGGTAGGCGTAAGCTTTTTACGAAAGGATTTCTAGTGGCGTCAAATCCCGAGACCGTGTAAGCTTGTGCTGACCTGTTTTCTATGAAGATTCTCCATATTTCTTGTATCGCGCCGCCGGATTTTGCCGGGATTGGGCAGGTGGCTTTTGAAGAGGTGAGGCGTTTACGTGCGCTTGGGCATGATGCCAAGCTCGTGGCTCCGGTTCGTCGTGCCTCGCTTGCTCCGGCGGTTGATCCGGATTGGGTGATTCGTTTGCCAACGTTATTCCGATGGGGGAATGCGTCGGTTCTTTTAGGGGTTGAACGTTTGATTGCGGAAGCGGATGTCGTTCACCTGCACTATCCTTTTTACGGAACCGCGGAAACGGTTGCACAGACCTGCATATGGAAACGGAAACCGCTCATCATGACGTTTCACATGGATCCTTCGGCGCGTTTTCCGCTTGGTACGATCTTTGGGTTGTATCGCATCTTTGCGCAGCCAGCGATTCTCTTGGCGTGTAAGCGCGTGCTCGTTTCATCTCGGGACTATGCAGAGCACTCGTCTATTCGTCGATTCATGGCTGCGCATACCGATCGTGTTCGTGAGTTGCCGTTCGGCGTTGACGTGGAATCTTTTGAGCGCTCGGTTCCATCTCGCGAACGATTCGGCGTTCCGCAAAATGCGCGCGTGGTCGGATTTTTTGGTGTCATGGATGATGCGCATGCGTTTAAGGGGTTGTCATTTTTATTGGAAGCGATGGCGTCGTTGCCGAGTAACGTGCATGCGTTAATCATCGGCGATGGTCCGTCGCGTTCATCGTACGAAGATCAGGCGAAGATATTGGGCGTTGCGGATCGTTGTCACTTCGTTGGTCGCTTATCGCGTGAAGATGTCGGATCCGCCTTAAAAAGTATGGATGTGTTCGCATTCCCGTCGTACGGATCTTCGGAAGCGTTCGGTCTCGTTGTCGCAGAAGCGCTTTCGCTTGGCATTCCTGTCGTTGCCTCGGATCTCCCAGGTGTCCGCTCCGTCATTCGTCAGCACGAAACCGGCGTCCTCGTACCGCCTCGAGACGTGAAAGTGCTTTCCGGAGCGATTCTCGGACTTCTCGATGATCCGGCGCGCCTCAAGGTCTATTCGGCAAAAGCCTATGAAGATGCCCGTCATCGTTTTTCATGGGATCGGCATGTGGAAGCATTAGTGAAGGAGTACGAGTGTTTGGTGTGGAGTGGGTAGGGGGTAGAGGGGAGTGTTTTTTTTGTGTATTTCTTCTACCCACTCCCCACTACCCTCTCCCCATCCATAGACAGAACCTCGCGGCTATCTTAGACTTTTGAGCGAATAGACCATTATGCGCATCGCCATCCTCTCGAATGCTTTTCCTCCTGATGGGCGTGGGGGCGCGGAGCGTATCGCGGTATTGCAGGCGGATGCGTTGGTCGCACGTGGGCATGACGTTCAGGTGTGGGCTCCTCGATCAGCTGAAGTGAAGGAGAGCGATCGTGAAGATGTCCATCGATTTTCGTCTTCGTTTTACCGACTCAATAACATGGGTTGGATTCGTCGTTTGCTTTTCCATTTTTTTGATCTGCAAGCGCATTCGCATGTGGTTGGTACGATCCTTACGTGGAAGCCGGATGCGATTATTTCCCATAACGTCATGGGATGCGGTTTTCAAACCCCGTCACACGTCCAGAGACATGGCATCCGTTGGATTCATGTTCTGCATGACGTCCAGCTTTATGAGCCGTCCGGATGCGTGCGATCCGATCGTGGGGAACGATTCTATGAACGAATATCTCGCACGTGTTTGAGCGTCATCCGTCGCGGTCTGTTCGGAAAACCGGATGTGCTCGTGAGTCCGAGTGCGTGGTTGCTTCGCGAACATGAGCGGTATGGTTTTACC